>NZ_JACSOF010000140.1:0-17458 GCF_014349205.1 Photobacterium sp. BZF1 | reverse complement strand
GGAGAGCCTAGGCTCTCCGTTGTCATTTTTTAATCTGTATTGATCAGGTTAGGCTTGTGCAGGCTGTGGCTCTGCGTCTTCTTCAACCACTTTACCTTCAGCGCCGTGCATCCAGCGGATCAACTGGTTAGAACACATAAGAAGTAGCACACCAGAAACAGTTGCTGCGATAGCGATACCGCTGAAGATAGCCATTGGGCCAGCTTCACCTACGTGTGCACCAATGATACCGGCAACATAGTTAGCGATTGCGTTAAAGCCGAACCATGCACCCATCATCAAAGAAGCAAGGCGAAGCGGTGCTAGCTTGGTAACCATTGATAGGCCAATTGGCGATAGGCAAAGTTCACCCAATGTATGGAAGAAGTACGCACCAACTAGCCAAAACATAGAGGTCTTCACCGCCAAATCACCACCCTGCTGCATTACGGCACCCATCATGCAAACAAAGCCGGCTGCTAGGAAGAACAGACCCATCGCAAATTTAACAGGAGAGCTTGGCTCTTTAGGACCCATTTTCACCCAGATAGACGCAATAAGCGGCGCGAGGGTGATAACGAAGAATGGGTTTAGTGACTGGAACCAAGCTGCAGGTACTTCGAAGCTACCGATCATGCGGTCGGTGTATTGCTGCGAGAAGATGTTCATTAGGCCACCGGCTTGTTCGAAGCCTGCCCAGAAGATAACCACAAAGAGACCCATGATCATGATAACTTTCAGGCGATCTTTTTCTTGTTTGGTCAAAGGCTCCTGCTTACCTGATTTATTCATGGCTGCAGCACGTTTAGCCGCTGGCTCTTTACCGATATCACCTAGAAGGCGCTCGGCAAAAATCAGTTGGGTCACTAGGCTGATCAGCATACCGATACCTGCAGTAAGGAAACCGGCTTTCCAGCCGTAAGCCGCAGATGCGGTACCTGCAATGATACCCGCTAGCAATGAACCAAGGTTGATACCCATATAGAAGATAGTGAAAGCACCGTCGCGGCGGTTATCGCCTTCTTGGTATAGATCGCCCACCATGGTTGAGATGTTCGGCTTGAACATACCATTACCGATGATCAGCAAGCCTAGGCCGAGATAGAAAGCGGTCACAGAATGTGGGTCGACCATGCTGTTAGGTAAGGCAAGGGTGAATTGGCCAAGGGCCATTAATACACCACCGATAATAATAGAGCGGCGTTGGCCCATGAAGTTATCGGCAATCCATCCACCAATCAATGGGGTGATGTACACCAGACCGGTATAAATACCGTAAAGGTTGAGGGCATCCTGGGTTGACCAGCCAAGACCGCCGTTGATGGTTTTATCGGTGAGGTAAAGCACCAGAATGGCACGCATCGCATAGTAAGAAAAACGTTCCCACAGTTCGGTTCCAAACAGTAAGAACAAACCTTTAGGATGGCCTAACAACGTGCCACTATTCAGATTGCTCATAATTATTCTCTAAATTTAATTGGTTTTGTGTTTGCTAATGTCGCCCCTTTTATAAATGACAAATTATTAAACTGCAAATCGTTACAAATAAAAAACAAAACAAAAACAACGCAAGGTGCTGATTAGTAAGCACTTGTTTGCTAATCGCTCAAAATTGAAATTTCAGATTTCCAAGAAGCGGGTTTAATATAATGCTGCCTCATACGCCACGGGTAGATTTTTATTCTTATTTTTAAGTCATTTCAAGCTTTATATTCTGTTGGTGGGTTCTGTTAATGATTATTACATTTGTGGTTGGTTATGCAGTTTTTGCAAAAACATATCAGTGAATTTGTCTGAAGGGAGCAAAACATTGTCGGTTGGGGAAGCTTGGGTATAATTACTAAAGCTAGAGGATTAACTGACTGAGAATGCTATGAAAGATTGGTACCTACTATATTGTAAGCGCAGTGAGCAGGAGCGCGCGGTGATCAATCTTGATCGTCAAGGGGTTGAGTGTTACTACCCGCAGGTGACGGTGGAGAAAATAGTACGCGGTAAAAGGGTAACGGCATTTGAACCGCTATTCCCAAGCTATATGTTCGTCTATTTCGACCCCGAAGTGATTAGCTATACTACTGTTCGTTCAACGCGTGGGGTGGCAGACTTTATCCGCCAGGGCGCGCGGCCTCAAACCGTAAACCCAGACCTTATCTACAGTTTGATGATCAACGAAGACTCTGAAGAGCAGCAAGCCAAGTTATCTGACCTTCCTAAGCCGGGTGAGACACTAAAACTCACTCAGGGCCAATTCAAAGGGATAGAAGCCATTTACCAAGAGCCAGACGGTGAAAAGCGTTCATTTATGCTGATTAACTTGCTTGGCAAACCAGTGAAAGTCAGTGTTCAAAATGAAGACCTGATGAAAAAATAATCCATATAAAGTGCATTGTTGGATTCAGTTACAATGACTTTGTTATAGTGGTTTGAATAATTTTAAATGGAATAAACTATGTCAACATCTTCCCCTGTACGTAAGGCGGTGATCCCTGTCGCTGGTTTGGGTACTCGCATGCTTCCTGCAACCAAAGCTATCCCAAAAGAAATGTTACCTATCGTCGATAAACCACTCATCCAGTATGTGGTTAACGAGTGTGTTGCGGCGGGTATCAAAGAGATTGTATTGGTGACCCATTCATCGAAGAATTCGATTGAAAACCACTTCGATACCTCTTTCGAACTGGAAGCTACACTGGAGAAGCGTGTTAAGCGCCAATTGCTTGATGAAGTACAGGGTATTTGCCCGAAAGATGTCACCATCATGCATGTACGTCAGGGACAGGCCAAAGGCCTTGGCCATGCGGTGCTATGTGCCCATCCTCTGGTTGGTGATGAACCATTTGCCGTTGTACTGCCGGATGTGATTTTGGATGATGCTGCCAGCGATCTTCGCCGTGAGAACATGGCGGCGATGGTCAGCGCATTTAATGATACTCAAATTAGCCAGGTAATGGTTGAGCCTGTTCCGATGTCAGAGGTATCGAGCTATGGTGTTGCTGATATCAATGGTGCTGAGCTGAAACCGGGTGAGACGGTAGCCATGAGCAAAGTGGTAGAAAAGCCAGTCCGTGAAGAAGCCCCATCGAACCTTGCCATTGTTGGTCGTTACGTTTTACCTGCTGAAATTTGGTCTCTGTTGGCTCGCACGCCAGTGGGTGCCGGTGATGAGATTCAGCTGACAGATGCGATTGATATGCTGATGGAAGATCAGCAAGTGAATGCGTTCCACATGTCAGGCAAGAGCCACGACTGTGGTAGCAAGCTTGGCTACATGCAGGCATTCGTTGAATACGGCATGCGCCATGAGTCTCTGGGCGAGGAATTCAAAGCGTATTTGAAGGAAATTGTGAAGTAAGCAAGGTCCTAGGAAAAAAGGTTCCTAGTTCCTGGGAAGAGCAAAGAGCTCAATGCGTTAAGCATAACAAGCCATGCTATATAGTTACAAAAAAGCGAGAGGTGGTAACCTCTCGCTTTTTTATTGTAACCAAGCAGCCTTTCCAAGGGCCTAGGACCAAGGGCCGGCTCTTCACCCGCTTTTATCACTTCTCATGATACTGCTCACACGCATGTAGCGTGTTTTCAATCAGTGTTGCGACGGTCATTGGACCGACGCCGCCTGGTACTGGGGTGATATGGCGGGCACGCTCGCGGGCAATATCATACTCCACGTCACCGGCCAGTTTTCCGTTGTCTAAACGGTTGATGCCCACATCGATGACGGTAGCCCCTTCTTTGATCCAGTTACCAGGGATAAAGTTAGGTTTACCAACCGCAACGACCAAGATATCAGCCTGGCGAACGTGGCTTTCCAAGTCTTGGGTAAAGCGGTGACAAGTGGTTGTGGTTGCTCCTGCCAGCAGCAGCTCAAGGGTCATCGGGCGGCCGACAATGTTCGACGCGCCAACAATGACGGCATGCTTGCCCCTAACGGCGATATTGTAGCGCTCAAGCAGGGTAATGATTCCTTTCGGAGTACATGAGCGTAGCTTGGGGATGCGTTGACATAAACGGCCAACGTTGTACGGGTGGAAACCGTCAACGTCTTTCTCTGGGTCAATATGCTCTAGTACCTTGGTGCTATCAATACCCGCTGGTAGTGGCAACTGGACCAAAATACCATCCACTTCGTTATCACCGTTTAGCTCGTCGATTAAAGCGAGCAGTTCAGTTTCGGTTGTGGTGGCCGGTAAGTCGAATGACTTGGACACAAAGCCGACTTCATCACAGGCTTTACGTTTGCTGCCTACGTAAATTTGCGAGGCAGGATCCTGACCTACCAAGACAACGGCGAGCCCTGGTGCACGAAGGCCTGCATCGAGACGAGCCTTAACTCGGGCAGCAACTTCTTGACGAACTGTTTGCGAAATGAGTTTTCCATCAATGATTTGAGCGGCCATGATTATCCTTTGAACTGAAATTGACTGAGCGTGGAGCAAAGTAGCTTTGTTTATTGCATGTACTCTTTAATGAGCCATTACTGGTGCTACTTGATTGTTGTATTGTCGCAGAGAATGTTACGAAGATCTATAGCGCAAACGTTTGCGTGTGGGTTTTGTTTACGTTTTGGTAATAGTTGCTGTTTTAGTGTGGTTATTGTTAACTTGAATTGTCTCTCGCCCATAGCCTATGCAATTTGTACTATGTTTGGTCACTTAAGTGCAAATGCAGAGAAAATAGGGGAAAAGGCATTGACGTTCATGGTCGGAGACGTATAATTCCGTTCCGTAACCCAGTGTTACACCAATGATGCGCCCTTAGCTCAGCTGGATAGAGCACGTCCCTTCTAAGGATGTGGTCGTAGGTTCGAATCCTACAGGGCGTGCCATTTCCCCTCTTCATTCCTGATGCTATTTCTAGCGAATTAATCTACCCGTATCACAACCCGTTTTTCCTGTACCACCCTGATGCTGTTTTGTGCATCCTGCCATTTCGTTCATCAAAAACTGTTTCAGCGCCTGCTGTTCGCGTTCGTTACTTGGTTGCCATGAGGCGATCACTGTTGCCTTGTTCCTTTTCATCGTTTTGTCCTTAATATTTGCAGCTAAAATAATGCCGCATACTCTTGGGGAATATTCGACTGGTATCATAAATAACGGATTGGTTAAATTTTGTGGTATCCATCAATTTAATCGATTAACCATTTTGTTATTAGGGCTACTGTCAGGAAGGGTTCAGGGAGTACTATGGCTAGAGGCTAGAGGCTAGAGGCTAGAGGCTAGAGGCTAGAGGGTGAAAATGACAGCCGAGCCATTGGCAATAGGCCAAGGGCGAGAGTTAAAGAAAGTAGCAAGAGCTTGTCAGGGTTAGGCTCTTGCAAACAATCTGGTTCGCCCATCGCCCATCGCCCATCGCCCATCGCCCATCGCCCATCGCCCATTCCTCACCACTCAATCTCACTCCCGTCCCAATGAAAAAACTTACCGCTGTCTTCAGGAGCTAGGGCGCTCAGCACGCGATAAATCCGTTCGGCGGAAAGTTGTGGGGTATATAGCTTGTCGCTGCTGATGTTGTTTTGGAAAGGCACAGACAAAGGCGTGTCAGTGGTGCCGGGGTGGATAGCAGCAACACAGGCTAGGGGAAACCGCCTCTGCCATTCTATGCTGAGGGTTTTGACGAACATGTTAAGTGCTGCTTTGCTCATTCGGTAACTGTACCATCCGCCAGAGCGGTTGTCGGAAATAGAGCCGACCATGGCCGAGAGGCACAGGAAGCGAAAAGGTTCGTCACGTTTGTATAGCGTTTCGAGGTATTGGGCCACCGCGATGCTGGTATAGGTGTTGGCCTGGATATTGTCAGCAAGGAATGAGCCGTTGATTTGCGATAGGCGTTTTTCCGGCATGTTGTCTGTGTGTTTGCCATGAAGCAGCCCTGAGGCATTGATGATCCAGTCAGGACTGCCGTATTGTCCAAAAATATCGGAGACAGCCGCCAACCCTTCAGCGTCCTGCCGGTTGATATCACATGCTATGGCTAAAGCCTGCCTCGGGTAGTCGCCTTGCAACTGTTGCAGTTCGGCGGCAGGTTGGCGCGACATGGCTGTAACTTGGTGGCCTTGGCTGAGTATATGGCGGCAAAGGGCCAAGCCCAGGCCACCGTTGGCACCGATAACCCAAACTTTCTTTTTATCTCCCGCCATCACTCTTTCCTCTGTCAAAAGCTAACAATGTATACGCACTGCATTGCATTTCAGACCACTTTTTGATTTGGCTACACGTGGACAGCAGCGAACACGGCAATAATTCGGCATTTAGGCGGGAAAAGAGGCAGTTAAAACCGAGTACGGTCAAAAAAACGTAAAAGGAAACGATTTTTTTGGGGTTTTCCCTTGTAAATGGAATTTTTGCCCCTATCTTGTGTGAAAGGTTTGATTGTGGTGCGACCACTCTGTCTCGACGACAGGGCTGAGGATCGCTATAATACCGCGTTTTTAGTCCCTACTGGGTGGTCTTAAGCCTAATAAAGTAGGAACTATCAGAATTAAGGCGTTATGGTTTTGGCGTGGTTGCCGGCCATAACACGAAAGGATGCCACCGTCAGCATGACTGATCGGCAACATCACTCAGATAGCACTGAGTAAGTTTTGAGGTTAAATAAAATGCAAGTTACCGTTGAAACCACTGAAGGTCTAGAACGCCATCTAACTATCACAGTTCCAGCTGCAAACATCGAAGACGCTGTAACAGCTGAACTGAAGAAAATTGCTAAGAATCGTCGTTTCGATGGTTTCCGTCCAGGTAAAGCACCAATCAAAATGGTTGCTCGTATGTTCGGCGCTTCTGTTCGTCAGGACATCCTAGGTGAAGTGATGCAGCGTCACTACATCGAAGCGATCGTTAAAGAAAAAATTAACCCAGCAGGCGCACCTACTTTCACTCCAGTTGAAATGGCTGAAGGTAAAGACCTAGTATTCAAAGCGTCTTTCGAAATCTTCCCAGAAATCGAACTAGCTGGCCTAGAAAACATCTCTGTTGAGAAACCAGCAGTAGAAGTTAAAGACGAAGACGTTGAAACTATGCTTGAGACGCTTCGCAAGCAGCAAGCAACTTGGAACGAAGTTGAAGAAGCTGCAGCTGCAGACAGCCGCGTAACTATCGACTTCACTGGTTCTATCGACGGCGAAGAGTTCGAAGGCGGTAAAGCTGAAGGTTTCGCTCTTGCAATGGGCCAGGGCCGCATGATCCCAGGTTTCGAAGACGGTATCGTTGGTAAGAAAGCAGGCGAAGAGTTCTCTCTAGAAGTCACTTTCCCAGAAGATTACCACGCTGAAAACCTAAAAGGTAAAGCAGCAACTTTCGCTATCAAACTACACAAAGTTGAAGCTCAGGAACTTCCAGAGCTAACTGAAGAGTTCGTTGCTAAGTTCGGCGTTGAAGACGGTTCTGTTGAAGGTCTTAAAGCTGAAGTTCGTAAGAACATGGAGCGCGAGCTGAAGCAAGCTGTTAAGAACCGCATCAAAGATCAGGTTCTAAACGGCCTAGTTGAGCAGAACGACATCACTGTTCCTGCTGCTCTTATCGACCAGGAAATCAACGTTCTACGCCAGCAGGCAACTCAGCGCTTCGGCGGTGATGCTGCTAACGCTCCTGAGCTTCCACGTGAGCTATTCGAAGAGCAAGCTAAGCGCCGTGTAGTTGTTGGCCTACTTCTAGGTGAAGTGATCAAGTCTGAAGAGCTAAAAGCTGATGAAGAACGCGTTAAAGCTATCATCGCTGAAATGGCTTCTGCATACGAAGATCCAACAGAAGTAGTTGCTTACTACGAGAAGAACGAGCAGATGATGAACAACATGCGCAACGTTGCTCTAGAAGAGCAAGCTATCGATGCGCTACTGGCTAAAGCTCAGGTTTCAGAAAAAGAAGTTAGCTTCAACGATCTGATGAACCAGCAGCCAGCTGCATAATTTGCTGAAATTACTGTAGGGATTTGACTTTACTTCAAATCTTCTGCTAACAATGGTCCGTGTGAGAGTAATTTCATTCGGGCCATTTATTTTAGGGAAATAACGTTATGAGCTACCAAGAAAAAAACGCCATGTCGCCGATTTTGGATGCGCTGGTTCCTATGGTGGTCGAGCAGACTTCTCGTGGTGAACGTTCCTACGACATCTATTCCCGACTACTAAAAGAGCGTGTGATCTTCTTGACCGGTCAGGTTGAAGACCACATGGCCAACCTAGTTGTTGCACAGCTTCTGTTCCTTGAATCTGAAAACCCTGACAAAGATATCTTCCTATACATCAACTCGCCAGGCGGTTCGGTGACTGCGGGTATGTCTATTTACGACACCATGCAGTTCATCAAGCCAAACGTCAGCACGGTATGTATGGGTCAGGCATGTTCAATGGGTGCCTTCCTGCTAGCAGGTGGTGCTAAAGGTAAGCGTTACTGCCTACCGAACTCCCGTGTAATGATTCACCAGCCGCTAGGTGGCTTCCAGGGCCAGGCATCTGATATCCAGATCCACGCCCAGGAAATCCTAACGATCAAACAGCGCCTAAACGGTTTGCTTGCTGAGCACACTGGCCAACCACTTGAAGTGGTTGAACGCGATACTGATCGTGATAACTTTATGTCGGCAGAACAAGCTGTAGAGTATGGCTTGGTCGACGCAGTTTTGAGTCAGCGTGACTAAGTTTTTTTGCCTCCGTGCAGCGACTTAGCCGCTTGCACGGAGCAAAAAGACCTGAGTTGTTATACACTCAAAACAAAGGCAATGATGGGGTAAGACCCGAAAAGAGGTTAGCGAATGACAGATAAGCGAAAAGAGAGTGGTAGTGGAAAACTGCTGTACTGCTCTTTCTGCGGCAAAAGTCAGCATGAAGTTCGCAAGCTGATTGCAGGCCCTTCTGTGTATATTTGCGATGAATGTGTTGACCTGTGCAACGACATCATTCGTGAAGAAATCAAAGAAGTAATGCCTAAGCGTGATGGCAATGAACTTCCGACACCACAGGAAATTCGTGCAAACCTGGATGAATACGTTATTGGTCAGTCCCATGCGAAGAAAGTACTCGCGGTAGCGGTTTACAACCACTACAAGCGCCTTCGTAACGGTGACACCAATAGTGACGGTGTTGAGTTGGGCAAGAGTAACATCTTGTTGATCGGCCCAACGGGTAGCGGTAAGACGTTACTGGCAGAAACATTAGCACGCATGCTGGATGTACCGTTCACCATGGCGGATGCGACCACCCTGACCGAAGCCGGTTATGTTGGTGAGGATGTTGAGAACATCATCCAGAAGCTGCTGCAGAAATGTGATTACGATGTAGCCAAAGCCGAGCGCGGCATTGTTTACATCGATGAGATCGACAAGATCTCTCGTAAGTCAGACAACCCATCAATTACCCGCGACGTGTCGGGTGAAGGTGTTCAGCAGGCATTGCTGAAGCTGATTGAAGGTACAGTCGCCTCGGTTCCGCCGCAAGGTGGCCGTAAGCATCCTCAGCAGGAGTTCCTGCAAGTGGATACGTCAAAAATCTTGTTCATCTGTGGCGGTGCATTCGCCGGTTTGGACAAGGTGGTTGATCAGCGTGTGGCAACAGGTACTGGTATCGGCTTCGGTGCGGATGTCCGCTCGAAAGATGAATCTCGTACCCTGAGCGATTTGTTCGAGCAGGTTGAGCCAGAAGATTTGGTTAAATACGGCCTGATCCCTGAGTTCATCGGTCGTCTTCCAGTGACGGCTATCCTGAACGAGCTGGATGAAGACGCTCTAGTACAGATCCTACGCGAGCCTAAGAATGCGCTTACCAAACAGTATGCGGCACTTCTTGAGTTAGAAAACGTAGAGCTTGAATTCCGTGACGATGCGCTTGTGGCGATTGCCCGCAAGGCAATGGAACGTAAGACAGGTGCCCGTGGTCTTCGCTCGATTGTTGAGGCGGTGCTACTTGATACTATGTACGAGCTACCTTCAGCAGAAGGTGTTAGCAAGGTTGTGATTGATGAATCAGTTATCAAAGGTGAATCTGAGCCTCTACTGATTTACGAAAACACTGAAAACCAAGCGGCTGGTGCTGAGTAATTTCTGCGCAGAGCGGTCAAAAAAAGGAGGCAATCGCCTCCTTTTTTATTTTCTGATACATATCCCGTTGAATCTTTTGCCGATGCCCCCATATACTCAATAATAAGAGTGAACGGAAGAGAGAATAATATGAACCTGGAGCGTTCGGAACGCCTTGAGATCCCCGTTCTGCCACTTCGTGATGTGGTGGTCTACCCGCATATGGTCATTCCATTGTTTGTAGGCCGGGATAAATCTATTCGCTGCCTTGAAGCGGCGATGGACGATGATAAACAAATTCTGTTGGTGGCCCAAAAAGAAGCGGCGACTGACGAGCCTGCTATCACCGATCTGTACGACGTCGGTACGGTAGCGACTATCCTACAATTGCTTAAGCTGCCAGACGGTACCGTGAAGGTACTGGTTGAAGGCCAGCAGCGAGCTAAAGTTGAAAACCTGCGTGATGATGAGTTCTTCAGTGCCGAAGCTGATTTCCTTGTAACCGAGGAAATGGATGAGCGCGAGCAGGAAGTCCTCGTCCGTACGGCGATCAACCAGTTCGAAGGCTTTATCAAGCTCAACAAGAAAATCCCGCCGGAAGTGCTGACTTCGCTCAACGGTATCGACGAGGCCGCACGCCTGGCTGATACCATTGCTGCCCACATGCCGCTGAAGCTGGCTGACAAGCAGAAGGTGCTGGAGATTGTCGACGTTGTGGAACGCCTTGAGTTCCTGATGGCGATGATGGAGTCTGAAATTGATCTGCTGCAGGTGGAAAAACGCATCCGCGGCCGCGTCAAGAAGCAGATGGAAAAGAGTCAGCGCGAGTACTACCTCAACGAGCAGATGAAGGCTATCCAGAAAGAGCTGGGTGAGCTGGACGATGCGCCGGATGAGTTCGAGTCTTTGAAGAAGAAAATCGAAGAGTCGAAAATGCCGAAAGAGGCACGCGAGAAGACAGAACAAGAGCTACAGAAGCTTAAGATGATGTCGCCGATGTCTGCCGAGGCAACGGTTGTACGTGGTTACATCGATTGGATGCTGAGTGTACCGTGGTTCAAGCGCTCCAAGGTGAAGAAGAACCTTGCCAAAGCCGAAGAAGTGCTGAATGCCGACCATTACGGCCTTGAGCGCGTCAAGGAGCGTATCCTTGAGTACTTGGCAGTACAGAGCCGCATCAACAAGCTAAAAGGCCCTATCCTGTGTTTGGTAGGCCCTCCTGGTGTGGGTAAAACGTCACTGGGGCAGTCAATTGCCGCTGCTACCGGCCGTAAATATACCCGTATGGCACTGGGCGGCGTACGTGATGAAGCGGAAATCCGTGGTCACCGCCGTACCTACATCGGTTCGATGCCAGGCAAATTGATCCAGAAGATGTCCAAGGTTGAGGTGAAGAACCCGCTGTTCTTGCTCGATGAAATCGACAAGATGTCATCTGATATGCGTGGTGACCCGTCTTCAGCGCTGTTGGAAGTTCTGGATCCAGAACAGAACAGTGCGTTCAACGACCACTACTTGGAAGTGGACTATGACTTGTCTGATGTTATGTTCGTTGCCACATCGAACTCAATGAACATTCCAGGCCCGCTGCTTGACCGTATGGAAGTGATCCGTCTATCTGGTTATACCGAAGACGAGAAACTGAATATTGCCAAGCGCCACTTGCTTGAGAAGCAAATCAAGCGAAATGGCTTGAAGCCGCACGAGATCGAAGTCGATGACTCGGCCCTGATCGGCATCATCCGTTACTACACGCGTGAAGCGGGTGTACGTAGCCTTGAGCGTGAAGTCTCCAAACTATGCCGCAAGGCCGTGAAAGAGATCTTGCTAAGCCCAGAGACCAAGAAGGTTGTGATCACACAAGACAACTTGAAAGAGTACTTGGGTGTTCAGCGTTTTGACTACGGCAAAGCCGAAGAGAACAACCGTATCGGTCAGGTGACTGGCTTGGCGTGGACCGAAGTGGGCGGTGATCTGCTGACTATCGAAACCGAGTCGATGCCAGGTAAAGGTAAGCTGACCTACACCGGCTCCCTAGGTGACGTGATGCAGGAGTCTATCCAGGCAGCCATGACCGTTGTTCGTACTCGTGCCGAGCGTCTAGGTGTTGCCCCTGACTTCTACGAGAAGCGTGATATTCACGTTCACGTACCTGAAGGTGCAACGCCAAAAGACGGTCCGAGCGCAGGTATCGCGATGTGTACGGCGCTGGTTTCTAGCCTGACGGGTAACCCCGTTCGCGGTGATGTTGCCATGACGGGTGAAATCACACTACGTGGTGAAGTGTTGCCAATTGGTGGCTTGAAAGAGAAACTACTTGCTGCGCACCGTGGTGGGATCAAAACGGTACTGATTCCGAAGGAAAACGAACGCGATCTGGAAGAGATCCCAGATAACGTGATTGCTGATTTGGAAGTGCGACCAGTGCGTTGGATTGATGAAGTGCTAACCGTTGCACTGCAGAATAATCCAACGGGTATTGAACTGGTAAACGCCCAAAACAGTGACGTGCAGCAAAGTTAAGATATGAAAAAACGCTTTCGGGGATAAAAACCTTGTCAGCGTTTTTTTGTGTGGCTATAAGTGAGTTCTAATTTGCCGTTAGCTCAATAAAATCAATGTCTACAGGCGAACTTGGGTTCTCTGTTGATATAATGAAACTGATTCTTTTTGTCCGTGATGTTAATTTTGCCATGAAGGCTCAAACGGATACCGTTCATAGAGGGGATAGATCGTGAACAAAACTCAACTTGTTGATAAAATCGCTGAAAATGCAGATATTTCTAAAGCGTCTGCGGGTCGTGCACTGGATGCATTCATCGACGCCGTATCTGAGAGCCTAAAAGACGGTGATCAGGTTGCGCTTGTTGGCTTCGGTACATTCTCTGTACGTGAGCGTGCAGCACGCACCGGCCGCAACCCACAGACAGGCGAAGAAATTCAAATCTCTGCAGCGAAAGTACCTGGCTTTAAAGCAGGTAAAGCGCTTAAAGATTCTGTAAACTAAGCGAGGGCACTGCCCGCCAGTTTGTTTGAACAAACGAACATTCAGGTTGTCTTAACTGGCAATCTGGCATGATAAAGGGCGCATCCGGTCGGTGCGCTTTTTTTACTTTTGGAAAAGTGTGAATTTTTCAGGTCTTCGCCTGTTAGCATTCTTCACTAATATCAATATGGATAAGCTGTGGTTGTGGCGTCATCTTGGCTTCATTGGCCTAATTGGGGCTTATCACAGGTTGGTATTACCATGCCAAATCGAATAGGTAGGAGATACGGCAAATTATGATGGAGCGTATGCGCGAAGGCGCAAGCAGCATTTGGGTCAAGATTATCCTTGGTCTGATTATTCTTTCTTTTGTTTTTGCAGGGGTAGGTAGTTATCTTGCTGGTGGAAGCGAGCAGGTAGCCGCCAAGGTTGATGATCGTGAAATCAGCCAGCGCGAATTCGAAATGGCTTACCAGAACGAGCGCAACCGCATGCAGGCGCAACTGGGTGATTACTTCTCTACCCTGATGGGTGACCCAGCTTATGTACAGCAGTTCCGCCGTAGTGTGCTTGACCGTATGGTTAATGATCTACTGATCGAACAGCGCGCCAACGAACTAGGTTTGCGCATTAGCGATCAGCAGGTTCGCCAGACTATTGTGTCCATGCCTGAATTCCAGCGCGATGGTGTATTTGACAACGAACAGTACAACGCGCTGCTTCGCCGTTCAGGTCTAACCCCAGATATGTTCGCAGAATCTATGCGTACAGACTTGCTGCGCCAGCAACTGTTGCTTGCTATCCAGGGCAGTGACTTTGCACTGGGCAATGAAGTGACAGCGCTTATCAAGCTTGAGCGTCAGGAACGTGAAATCCGCACGCTAACCCTTGATGTGGCTGAGTTCACCAATAAAGCTGAAGTGACTGACGAGGAAGCGCAAGCTTACTACGAGCAGAACCCACTGCAGTTCACCCGCCCAGACCAAGTTAAGGCCGCTTACATCGAATTGTCAGGTACTAACCTGAAAGAGACCCTGAATGTCTCTGAAGATGATGCTAAAGCGTACTACGACGAAAACCAAAGCAAGTACGGCAGTGCCGAGCAACGCCAAGCAAGCCATATCCTAGTTCAGGGTAAGGGTAGCGAAGCGAAAACCAAAGCTGAAAACCTACTTGCCGAGCTGAACAACGGCGCAGACTTTGCCGAGCTAGCGGAAACGTCTTCTGATGACACATTCAGTGGCAAAGATGGCGGTAAGCTTGATTGGTTCGAGCGTGGCGTGATGGATCCGGCTTTTGAAGACGCGGCTTTTGCCCTGAACAAAGGCGAGATCTCTGGTGTTGTTGAGTCTGATTTCGGATACCACATCATCAAGCTAGATGACATCAAAGAACCACAAGTTAAGCCGTTCGCTGATGTTCGTGATGAAATCCTAGCCGAACTTCGCGAGCAACGTGCCGCTGAAGCCTTCTATGACCTTCAGACTCAACTAGCCGAGAAAGCGTTCGAAATGCCAGACTCTCTGGATGACGCTGCTGAAGCGGTAGATGCAACGGTACAAACAACGGATTTCATCTCTCAGTCTGATGCGCCGGGCGTTTTGGCTAACCCAGCTGTGCAGCAGGCGCTGTTTAGCCCTGAAGTACGTGAAGACGGCCTGAACTCAGATGTTATCGAAATCGGTCCTGAGCATGTGGTTGTTGTACGTGTTGATGACTCCCGTGATGAAATGGTTCTGCCATTTGACGAAGTCTCAGCCAAAGTGAAGCAGCAGCTATCTGTCGTTAAAGGCGAAGAGGCTGCAAGCGCGAAAGCTGATGAACTGGTTGCCGCTCTTCGTGATGGCAACACTGACGTGTTGGCTGATGAAGGCTTGAGCTTCTCTGAAGCAGAGGTCATCAACCGTATGGGCGCAGATCGCCTTGTTGCTCAGGTTGCATTCGGTCTTGCTAAGCCTGCGGAAAGTGATGCTGTATACGGCGTAACCCGTGATATGGAAGGCAATATGCTTATTATCGCGCTGGACAAAGTGATTGAAGCGGATGTTGATGCAGATGCTGTTGACCTGCAGATGACGCAGCAACTTGAGCAGATGCATGCCCAGCAAGACGTGATGGCAACACTAGACGTTCTGCGAAATGCAGCTAAAGTGTCTTACCCTGTGTTGGATACAACAACAAATTAATTGTAACTAATACGTTGCTTGACGGGCCGCCATTGTGCGGCCCGTCGTTTTTTTGGGCAAAGCAAACCAATCTTCGTGTACAGTTTTAGACTATATCGCCACCCTTACTCTTGTTTAATACAAGGAGTAAGCGTATGAAGAAAACAATTTGTTCTATTTCAATGGTCGTTGCTTTAGTTGTTGGCGGTGTAGCCCCTGTGCTGGCAAGCGGGGAGAGTTATGAAGGCATCGAGATCACTATCAACATCAATGATGCAAATGCAGAAGAGTTGGATAAGTTATTGATTGGTATTGGGCCGGACAAAGCAGCCAACATTATTGAATACCGTGATGCGAATGGGCCTTTTTCTTCCCCAGAAGACCTCATCAACGTGAAGGGAATTGGTGTATCTACGGTTGAAAAGAACCGTGAGAGGATAGAGCTTTAGCTTAGGCCCTAGGTGATAGGTCCTAGGCGCTTGGAAAGGCAAAGACTTGGCCCTAAAAGGTTTTAGGGCCATAGCTTAGAAAGAGAAAATACCGCTTTACCCATAGAAAAACCTAGATCCCTCGAAGAAACCAGCAATAACCTCCCAGGACCCAGGACCCAGGACCCAGGACCCAGGACCCAGGACCTAGGACCTAGGACCTAGGACCTAGGACCCAGGACCTAGCTCCTCTCAACATACCTAAACTTCTGCCTTGCTGGGGTAAAGTGAACTTGGTAACCGTCGGCTTCATATTCACTGGCAATTAGCTTGGCTTGTTCGATCGGGAATTTGTATTTACCCATCGAGCCTACACGGACACAGCCTGTCGGCAAGGTGATATTGATACGGTATAAGGTGTCCGCTGCGGTATTCATTCGGGCTCGTTATGCTCAGGCTTGAAAGATATTAAGTTGCATTTTAAATGCAATTAATTATCGTTGGCAATCCTTTTCTTCATCCATTGCGGCAGCGTGAAAAGTACTCCGCCAAAAACACCGACGAGATGGGCTTCAACCGCCACCCTAGCGCCAATCAGCTCAGCGGAACTGGCAGATCCGCCTGAAACTTGTTCCCACAATACTTTGGCTATAACGCCGATGAGCAGCACCCAGCCTAGTTTATCCTTAACTTTGATATCCTGTATGGCTCCCCATGCAAACAGCCCGTGTAACACTCCAGAGAGGCCGGCATACCATTCCATAGAGCTCAGTAATAGGCTGACGCCAATGAACCCTGAAATAGTCAGGATAAGTAAGCCAAGGCGCTGGCTGGTAAGGTAGCGGCGAAAGATGAAGGTAATGATTGCCAAGCCGAGACTGTTCATTATCATGTGTGCCCAGTTGGTGTGGGTCAGGTTTCCGCTGACCAGTCGCCATATTTCCCCATCGGCTATCAAAGGGCGTTGCCATACCAGCAACGGCTGGATGGCGGGCAGCTGGGCGGCGGCCATCATACCGATAATAATGAAAATGAAGATGCGAATAGACAAGGCTACCTCGATGAGTCGATATTGTGAACGGTGCAAAAAAGCAACCAAGGCATGTATTTGCCAGTGGATCCAACAGCTTGATGCTAAAACTGAATTGTGGATTTTACAACATCCATCGGAAGTAAAGCGGGCAATTGGTACCGCAAGGATCCTCACTTTATCGCTTCCCAATGCCAAACTGTGGGTCGGCGAGGACTTCTCACAACATGAGGAAATCAATCAGTTGCTGGCTGAGCCGGGCCGCCGTGCATGGGTCGTCTACCTGGGTGAGGGTGCCCAGCCTATTTCAAGCCTCGCTGAAAAAAGCTCAGATCAAGACGCCATTACAAAGCGTACCTTGATCCTGCTCGATGGCACCTGGAAGAAAGCCTACAAGATGTGGCAGCTTTCAGCGAACCTCCAGCAATTGCCAACCGTCGCTCTCGATAATGCCGATCAGGGTAACTACCGCATCCGAAAATCACCAAAGTCCCAAGGCGTCTCGACCGTAGAAGCGGGATACCTAGCCCTGACAGCCTTGGAAGGCGAGGGCGACAAATTCGACCCGTTGATCGATGCGTTCAACCAGATGATTGAGTTCCAAATCCAGCAAATGCCGGAAGGGGTGTTTGAGAGGAATTACCGTTAAGAGCTGGCCCTCGGAAGAGCGGGCCCTAGGAGAATCGGGAGCGAGGTCCTTGGAAAAGCGGGAAGAGCGAAAGAACAAGAGCGAAGAGCTTTACATCGATTAGCTAAGAGAAAACGCTTTTGCAGGACCCAGGACCCAGGACCCAGGACCCAGGACCCAGGACCCAGGACCCAGGACCCAGGACCCAGGACCCAGGACCCAGGACCCAGGACCCAGGAC
>NZ_JACSOF010000139.1:0-17468 GCF_014349205.1 Photobacterium sp. BZF1 | reverse complement strand
ATAGGCGATAGGCGATAGGCGATAGGCGATAGGCGATAGGCGATAGGCGATAGGCGATAGGCGATAGGCGAATCAGATTGTTTGAAAGAGCTTAACCATGTCAAGATCCTGGCCTTGCTTTAGCTGTTTTCTTTTACCCTCGCCCCTGGCCAAGCGCCAATGGCCCTACTGTTATTTTCTTCCTTAACCTCTAGCCACTGGCCGCTTTTCCTATAGCCTGCTTATTCCCCTAGCCCCTAGCCAAGCTATTCAAATAAAAAAACCGCCAAAAGGCGGTTTTTTAAGGAAAAGCAATATTTATCCACGCTCGAACAGCAGCACTTTCAGCCCGCCTTCCGGATCGATATCTTTGAACTCCGGCGGGTTTTCCAAACGATACTGGTAGGTAAGCTCCGGTGCTTCGGTAGCCATTCCCTCAATCAAGAAAGATGATGACACACCAGGGTCATTTACGCAGGCCAGTACCTGTCCGTTCTCGGTCAACAATTCCGGCAGGCGACGGAGGATTTTCTGATAATCCTTGGTTAGGGCAAAACTGCCTTTCTGGAACGATGGCGGATCGATAATAATCAGATCATAAGGGCCAAGCTTGCGGACCTTGCCCCATGACTTGAACAACTCATGGCCAAGGAAGCTAACCTTCGATAGGTCGTGCTTATTCAGGTGGTGGTTGTCCCGGCCACGGCTCAACGCCGCTTTGGCCATATCCAGATTCACCACATGCTCTGCTCCACCGGCAATCGCAGCAACAGAGAAACCACAGGTGTATGCGAACAGGTTCAATACGCGTTTGCCTTCGGCATGGCGCATCACCCAATCGCGGCCATAACGCATATCAAGGAATAAGCCGTTGTTCTGCTTGCGGCCAAGATCCAGCTTGAATGTAAGGCCATTTTCGACCACATCCTGATACTCGCGGCTCTCGCCCCACAACACTTCCATTGGTGAACCTTGGCGGTCACGATGCTGGAGAAGTAGCGATTTAGCGCCTGATTGCTGCCACGCCGGCGTATCAGTCAAGTTCTCTAGCAAGCGGTGCAGTTGCGTCAGAAATTCCTCTGACGGCTCTTTGAAGAGTGAAACCAGCACTTGGCCACTCAGCCAGTCGACAGTCAACTGTTCAAGTCCCGGCCAGCAACGGCCACGGCCATGGAATAACCGGCGCACTTCACTTGGCGGTGTCGCCAATTCTGCCAATAGGTGTTGCTCAAGGTTTACTAATGCACTCGATTCCATAGTTCTACTGCGTTGGGGAATTCAGGGGCGGTAGTATAGCAAACCCACCAAGTGCAAACACAATTGGAGCAAAGATATTATTAGGCAACGAGCTTGAGGTTTTCTTGATCGGGTTGACGGCAACTGGCAAGGTGAACATATTCTGCCTGAAGGCGGACTTGACGTTGGCGGCGGGTACGGTTTTTGACGAGTTTACGTTGTCGACGAAATGACGCCAGCCCCCAGAAACGTGATTGGTTCTTCTTTTTCTTCAATCGCATACGAAGCGATACGGAGCGGGTAAGGCGCATAATATGTCTCGGTCTAGGTAAATCCTAGACCGATATTATAGGTGAAACTAATCTGTAATGTAATTTGCCAGTGGTCAAAATAGCAGCAGTTGGTCGCAAGTTAACAATGAAAAATACGCGGCTTACACAATTTTTTATCATTAAGCCCTATTTATCTACATAACTTCGGAAAGAACTGGTTAATCTACAACCAATCGCAAGCAATGCTACTTTTTACCGGAAACTTTTTCTTTTGAGCCCTTTCCTCTGGCGGCTTTCTCTTTCGACAATGTAGGCCATGCCAACTCCCATGGCGCTGACCACTCTTCAGTAAGAACCTTCTGCGTCTCATCAATCAACCACAGTTCACCTTGCTGCGGAGGACAAATAAACTGCCACTGTTGATCAGCGTACGGAAAGCGCAATGCATAAGCATGAAGGTAACCACGGTCAGCCTTTTCATTACCATAGATATCGTCACCGCTGATCCCCGAACCAACACTGCGAAGTGCCACCCTGATCTGGTGGGTTTTCCCAGTATGCGGCTTACACAAAAACAAGCGCCGGCCATTGCCTGCGGCAGTCGAAAAGAATTGCGTCACTGCTGGGTTGTCCCGGGTGGTCTCCAGCTTCCAACTGCTACGGCGGGAACGGGTCATATCGCCGATCACCACACCTTGTTTCTTCTTTGGTTTCTTGGTGCCGATTGCCAAATAATATTTCTCTACTTCACGCTCGGCAAAACACAAAGAAAGCGCCGATGCCGCCTCACGGTTTCGGCCCAGCAACAGCAGTCCAGAGGTCATCTTGTCCAAACGGTGGATAAGGTAAAGCTGCTCGTCCCCACTCTGCTTAGCGACTTCCTGCAGTAGCATCACATCACCATCATCTTTGTGGACAGACACCCCAGGGTGTTTGTTGATGATGAGGAAATCCGGATGGGTGTGGAGAATATCGAACATAGTGACGGGCTCTTGGCTGAAGGCTCTGGCAAATAAAGAGAGCGAAGTATACCGCTTATAGGGAGTATTTCCACATGGCCTTTACTGGCACCTGATCGCAATCAACACGATCAAAAAAGCGGGAGCCCGAGAGCTCCCGCTTTGCTACGTCAAATTAAGTGACAGTGCTTTCTGATTACAGCTTCTTGGAAATCAGGGCACCGATGCCGATGATGGCAAGACCCATCACCATGATTTCACCTTTGCCGCTGTCAAAGCCAGCTTTCACACCTGCGATTGCTACGATAGCGATAGCAAATGGGATCACGTACTTAACTAGGTTGTACCATAGGCCGAATAGTGGGAACTTGATTTCACCGTCGTTGGTGATTTCTTTTTCAAGTTCACTACGGCTCAAGCGCCAGCCTGCGAAGATACATACCAACATACCGCCAACCGCTAGGAAGATCTTGTCTGTTAGTAGGTCGAAGATATCAAACGCACCCGTTTCGAACAGTGTTGGGCCAAGGCCGCCAAGCGATAGCGATGCGAATACACACAGGAACGCCATCAGGGCACTTGCCGAGAACACAGCTGTTGAACGCTTCATACCTTTCTCATCGATTAGGTATGACACAACCACTTCAAGTAGGGATACAGAAGAAGTCAATGCTGCAACACTTAGGCCGATGAAGAACAGTAGCGCAAGCAATAGACCAACGATGCCACCCATTTCAGCAAATAGCTGAGGTACAACAACGAAGATCAAACCTGGACCTGCTGCTGGCTCCATACTGAATGCGAACATTGCAGGGAACATAGCCACACCCGCAAGGATTGCAACAGCAGTATCCATCGCCGTTACCATTGCTGTGGTTTGTACTAGGTTCTCTTTCTTCTTCAGGTAACTACCGTATGTGATCATACAGCCCATACCCAAGCTGAGTGAGAAGAATGCCTGACCAAGCGCAGCCAGCACTACTGTGCTGTCGACTTTAGAGAAGTCTGGCTTGAACAGGAACTCAAGACCTGCTGTTGCACCTGGAAGGCTCAGGCCTTTTACTGCTACCAAGATAAGGATGGCAAACAGTAGAGGCATAAGGATCTTACCGGCTTTCTCGATACCGCCAGAAATACCCTTGATCACCACCAGAATGTTGAATACCAGGTATAGGCCCATCCAGAATAGCGGCTGGATAGGGTTTGAGATAAAGCCACCGAAGCTGTCACCAATGGCTTCTGGTGTGCTTAGTAGACCTGTCGCAATTTTATAGATGTATGCAATTGCCCAGCCACCAACGACCGGGTAGAAGCCCATGATAAGCAGGCCGCTGACGACACCGATAACACCGACGAATGTCCAACGGCGATCAGTAGACTTGAAAGCACCTACAGCGGAAAGGCCAGTTTTACGACCCACGGCAAATTCAGTCAGCATGACGCTGAAACCGATAACGATCACGAACAATAGGTAAATAGCTACGAAAGCACCACCACCACTCTCACCAGCTGTGTATGGGAACTTCCAGATGTTACCAAGACCTACTGCGGATCCTGCCGCGGCCATAACGAAGCCTAATTTAGAACCCCAGCTATCGCGGGGTTGTGTGGTTGTATTACTAGTAGCCACGTTCTCTCCAAGGTTTTGTTGTGTTTGCTAGAGTTTGCTAGTAATAGGCGCCGAAAATATGTTGTGTAAACTTGTGTGCAAACTTATTTGTACACTTATAAGGATGTAATTGACGCTCTATATATGGCAAGTAAAACAGGTTGCGATTAGAATGTGAAGCCCGCGCTTGTAAATTTTGATCATTTACTGCTTTTTAACATCAATTCTTTGCGTTTTGCTTATATTTTGCACTAACCCCATGTGCAAATTTTACATTCCTCCTACAAATCAGTCATTTCCTCTTATCAAACATAGCACATAAAACTAAGTAAATTTCGCTGGTATTCCTCAAGTTTCAATGCAAAATAGAGTAATACGTCCAACTCATAACAAATACGAATGGAACAGTTCTATCAAGTTCTTGTCTGGGCTAGCGTCTTCTTCTACTGGTTGATGATCGCAGCCGTCACTATGCGCATTGTGTTCAAGCGCAGGGTGGTTGGTGTCTCTCTTGCCTGGCTCATGATCATCTTTATCATCCCTATCGGTGGGGTGATTGCTTACCTGTTGTTTGGCGAACTCAACCTAGGGAAAAAACGTGCCCAACGTGCGAAAGTCATGTTCGAGCCTTTTGGCGACTGGTTCCAGCGCCTAAATGATTGCCCGGGCCACCAGCCCGAACTGATGAGCGAGCATGCCCGCCCTATCAGCGACTTGTGCGAAAACCGGCTTGGTATTCCGGCCCTAAGCGGCAATACCCTCTCACTGCAAGATTCTCCGCAAACTATCCTCCGCTCCCTGATCGATGATATCCACCTGGCTGAAGCCTCGGTTGATATGGAATTTTATATCTGGCATCCAGGCGGGCTGGCCGATGAAGTTGCAACTGCGCTCATCATGGCAGCCAAGCGCGGGGTAAAGGTAAAAGTGTTGCTCGATGCAGCTGGCAGCATGCGTTTCTTCCGGTCCCATTGGCCGAAACTCATGCGCCACTCAGGCATTGAAATTGTCGAGGCGCTATCGGTCACGCCGTTCAGGATGTTCCTGCGCCGGATGGACTTGCGTCAGCACCGTAAAATTGTCGTTATTGATGAGAAAATTGGCTACACAGGCTCGATGAACCTGGTTGATCCCGCCTTTTTCAAAACCGATGCGGGTGTCGGCCAGTGGATAGACGTTATGGTGCGGGTAACTGGTCCTTCGGTTGCGGTGCTTAACGGTATCCAGGCCTGGGACTGGGAAGTAGAAACCGGCGACCGCTATCTGCCACAGTTACCAGAGTGCACCTTGCCAAGCTCGGTCGAGGCAACCGATATGATCCAGGTGATCCCATCGGGCCCGGGGATGCCAGATGAAATCATCCATCAGGCACTGCTGCTTAGTATCTACCAAGCCAAAGAGAGTGTGGTGATCACCACCCCGTACTTTGTGCCCAGCGAGAACCTGCTGCATGCAATGAAGGGGGCTGCCCATCGAGGCGTAACCGTAGATATCATCATTCCGGATAAGAATGACTCTATTATGGTGGAATGGGCGAGCCGCTCATTCTTCTCGGAGCTCTTGGCTGCAGGTGTTCGCATCCACCGCTTCCATGGCGGTTTGCTGCATACCAAATCCGTGGTGATAGACAAGACCCACTGCTTGATTGGTACGGTTAACTTGGATATGCGCAGCCTGTGGCTCAACTTCGAGGTGACATTGGCAGTGGACAATGCCGAGTTCACCCAGCAGCTAAACTGGCTACAGAAAGAGTATATGAATGATTCCAGCCTGGTTGACAGGAACAAGTGGGAGCAAAGGCATATCAGCAACAAGCTGATTGAACAGTTCTTCTATATGTTCAGCCCGTTGTTGTAAATGGGATATACATGTAAGCCCCAAATGCCCTAGCATCTTTGCTGGGGCCCATTCAAATTAGTTACTCAAGACTTAAATACCATTTCATACTTCATCACACCTTGAGGTGATTCAGCAGTAACACTATTAAGCTGTATATAATGGAGGCGATTATCCTTTTAAAAGTGAGTATTCCATCACCTCAGAATAAGTAAAAACCAGAATAGTACATTATTTAAGCTCTGATTAAAAATAGCCTCAGCATATTTGCTGAGGCTTATATTGAAAGTGAAGTTTGCAATGATAAAAAGACTATAAACTTAGGCTATAACTCTGCACTTCATTCTACTTCAGACCCTTTTCCATCATTGCTTTGTATTTGATTTGATCTTTATACATACATCGGTAAACACTATACTTCGCATCATGGAAGCCTCTCCGTTGGTGATTAGGAGTTACCGTTAATGATTGCTGAACCATTGCTGTAATTGCAGTTCCAATATTTGTATAATATTCACTTGCAACGGCAGCCATAATTGCAGAACCGAGTAATACCGCTTCAGGCTCTGAGTTAAGATATACAGGTAAACCCGTTGCGTCTGATAACTCACGCATCCATAAAGTATTTTTCGTTGCTCCACCGCACATATGAATTTCTGTAATTTGATGCCCTTCAGTTTCTAACACTTCAATAATATGCCGTGCACCATAAGTAATGGATTGAATTGTCGCCAAGTATTGAACAGCCAAAGTCTGCAAGTCACTATTCAATGTGAGGCCTGTGACCATACCTGTAAGCGTCGCGTCCCCTATGGGTGAACGGTTACCATGGTGATAATCCAACACGTGGGTGTCAATCGTACAGTTTGGGTTTAGTAATTCAACCTCAGCCACTAACTCGTTAAGGAGGTCAAATTTTGAACATTGTCTCTTTATCGCCAACAACTCCAACTCTTCAGCCGCTTTACTATTTTCAATGACGAAGTCCACTAATGCCCCTGAGGCACTCTGCCCTCCCTCGAGCAACCAAGCGTTAGGAAGCATCGCATCCCAATAAGGACCCCATATCCCCTCCACAAAACGTTTCTGTGTAGCTGAAGCCATAAAACAAGTCGAAGTGCCAGAAATCACAGCTATTGAATGGTCGGAATTCTTACCTATTGTTGCAAGCCCTCCGGCATGGGCATCGATAATCCCGACTGCGACAACGGTTTTATCTGATAAACCCAATTGATTTGCGGTGTCTTTCTGTAACTCGCCTGCAGCTTGTCCAATAGAGCGGATCTCACCAGATATTTTGTCTATGGAAGTAGGCTCACCTAACCCCAACTGTTCTAGGAATCCTTCTCCCCATCTATTATCTTCAACAAGGTAATTCCACTTGCACCCCATAGTACAACTGCTTCTAATGAGCTGTCCTGTGGACTTAAATACCAAAAAATCAGCCAGGTCGAGGAGATACTTTACCTTATCAAACTGAGCAGGCAAATTGTTCTTCAGCCATAGAATTTTAGGTATTTCCATTTCAAGGCTGACTTCACCGCCAACGTATTTCAAACACTCATGATCAAGACCGTTGATGTATGATGCTTCTCCTTGGGCACGATGATCCATCCACATAATAATGTTCTGTTCATCTTCTAATGTAGGTGAAATTGAAACCGGATTTGCATTGGCATCCAATGCAACTAAGGAACACGTCGCATCAAAACCAATACCAATAATTTCATCTTTAGGAAGCAAGCTTTGCTCAACGGCCTGACTTACGCAATAACAAACTGCCGACCAGATATCATCAGAACTTTGTTCAACGAAGTTTGGCATTGGCCGATATTGACTAATTGTTTTGACAGCATGTGAAATAGAACGACCTTCACTATCAAAAACAGCGGCTCTTACACTACCAGACCCAACATCAACCCCAACAAAATAACTCATCTATATCCCCTAACCGACCGTGACTTATTCAGCCATTTCGTACTGAAGGTGCATCTGATTATGTGCCTCCAGCTTTTCTAGTGCTGCGGATTTAGCAGGCATGGCAATTGCTGTCCCATGATTTTCTACCGCACAAGCAGCATAAGCACCGGCATACATCGCGGCATCATATAATGATTTACCTTCTGCCAAGGCAGCAACTAATGAACCATTAAACGCATCGCCAGCCCCCGTTGTATCGATAGCATTGGCAGGGAATCGAGGAATATGCATTACCCTGTTATTTTCTAAAAGAAGCGCCCCCATACTACCCAATGTTACAATAACGGATTCAACACCAAATTCATGTAAAGTTTTTGCAGCTTTAGACGCTGAATCAACATCAACGACATCAATCCCGGTTAATAAGGTCGCTTCTGTTGCATTTGGGGTAATTAAGTTTATCTTGGCGAACAGACCCCGCGGAACGTTCTGGTAAGGGGCTGGGTTGACGACAGTATAAACACCAGAAAGGTACGCGCTACTGATCAAAGAATCCAAGGCATCAATATTATTCTCTAATTGAGTCAATAATATATCACTTGCTTTTACCACAGGGAGACATCGGTTAACCTCTTGCTCAGTAACATCAAGGTTAGCCCCAGGGTTTACAGCAATCATGTTCTCCGCATTCCCCTCTGCCACATAGATAAGAGCAAGACCTGTTGATTTAGTCTCTGAAATAAATAAAGTATGAACGTCAATGTTTACCTCTTTCAGGTAATTTTTAGCAATCTTTCCATAATCATCGTCGCCCACCTTACCAATAAAGTGTACTCGAGCACCGGAATAAGAAGCTGCAACAGCCTGATTAATCCCTTTCCCCCCCGGCCCTGTAGCACTATCTTTCGCTATCAATGATTCTCCAGGAACTGGAAAGCGTGGAACATTTGCAACCACATCAACATTGTAGGAACCAAATACACAAATACGTTTTGCTCTTTGTTGGCTCATAAGTAACTTCCTTATAATCAATACATTATGCGCTAGCTTTAAGCTGCTGCCCCATCACATCCCATGCTTGAGTGAGGTCATTGTTTAGTCCAAATAGTCCGGTTGAGCCCATGACCAAAACTTCAGCTCCTGAAGAGAGTAAATCATTGTACGTATTTTGGTTACAGGAGCCATCAACTTCAATTAAATAGTTATATTTGTTTGTGAGCTTCCAGTCTTTTAACGTGCTGATTTTTTGCAGTGTTTCAGGAATAAATGGCTGACCAGCGAAGCCTGGATCCACTGTCATTACCGTAATTTTATCCAAACTACTAACATAATGTTGAATTGTCTCTACGGGTGTCGCTGGATTAATAACGACGCCAACCTTACAACCCAATGATTTAATTTTGTTTATTATTCTAAACGCTTTTGAATTAATGGTTTCAGCATGGATTGATATATAATCAGCTCCACTTTCAGCTAGCTCATCAATATATTGCTCTGGTTTTTCAACCATCAAATGAACATCAATTGGTAACGTTGCAAATGGTTTGATTTGCTTTACGAAGTACGGTGATAACGTAATATTTGGTACATAGTGACCATCCATAATGTCAACGTGATAGAAATCTGCAAGAGGGTTGAGAAAAGCAAGTTGTTCCTCGAGTTTCATCAAGTTCATACACATTAGTGATGGTGCAATTTTAATATCCATAATAGAGCCCTTTATTATCCTTGTGTAATAGTCTGTGATGTATTTTCAGGCTTAAATTTTTGTTTGATTTTGGGGCCATACTTGGCTTTGGCGAAACGGTAAATCAATACCGATAACAAAGCTATCCCCCACATGGCTAAACTAAAGTGTTGGCTTACGCCCATTAAGTTAAGACCGGTTGAAATCACTTGGAGGGTGACCAGAGCTAACACCACATCAAACACTTTACCAAAACCTCCAAAGGGGTCTGTTCCTCCTAAAATTACAGCAAGTACTGTCAACAACAGATAGGACTCACCATAACCCATTCGAGCGGAATTAAATCTAGCCATCATAACAAGACCAGCTAAGACACAAAGAAGATTACTGATTATATAGATGTACATTGTCACTTTGTGTGTATTTATTCCACTAAAGTACGTCGCATTTATATTACTTCCGTACATATAGACGTATTTTCCATAGTGTGTTCTTTCAAGAAATAAATAGAGCGCTGCCGCTGCGGCCAAAAACAAAAGTAACGAGACTGGGACTCCGAATATCGAACTATGTCCGATAAACAATATTGTTGATGGCATATTACTTATTGCAGCTCCATGAGTAAGCCAAATACCCAAACCGTTCACTGTTGTCATCACTGCAAGCGTTACAAGTATCGGGTGAATGCCAATTTTCGACACGAAAAATCCTGTCAGAGCACCGATAGCAATAGCTATCATAAAGGCCCCTGCTAACGCGATGACCAACCAAACAAGTTGAAGGGCAACACCTGAGTCTGATGGCATCAGGTTGACAAACAACCACGCCATGAAAATCGCGGTGATATTAGATGTTGCGATAATGGCAAGATTAAGGCCACCGCTGAGGATAGCAATAAACATCCCTAGCGTAAGTAAGCCAAGCTCAGGAAGTTGGTACGCCATACTACTGAAAGTGACTGTAGTCAAAAATTGACCGGGAATCATTATTGAAAAGATGGCAAAGACCATGACAAGAAGCCCAATCAGACTAATTGTCGTCTCACTCAATTTATTCACACTTAATTTCATTCGATTAGACTCCCTTAGCTAAAACCAACATTGGTTTCACGTCGCTTGCCGTAATGGGTAATTGTTATTGCTGCAATAATGACTAAGCCAACAGCGACATCAGAAAAGTAATTTGATACGCCAATAATATTGAGCCCGTTGTTCAACATCCCGACAAGGAAAACACCAAGGAGCGTACCCCAGACGGTACCTTTACCACCGGACAAGCTTGCCCCGCCAAGTACGACAGCAGCTAATACGTTTAACTCACTTCCTACTAGTGCATTTGGTACGACTTCCCCCATACGGTATACTTGCACTAACCCACCTACCGCGGCCATTGCACCGCAGAAACCATAGGCTAGTAGATGGATGCTTCCAACTTTAATACCGATTCGTCGTGCTGACTCCATATCCCCGCCAGCAGCATAAATCTTTCTACCTAGTGACGTTTTTGAAAGAATGAACCACGTTGTTACAGCCAACACGATCAATACTGCTAAAGGTAAGCCAACAATATACTCCTGTCCGCCAATACTAAATGGCAAGACTCGGTAAAACTCAAATATCCAATCTGGTAGGTCGTAGAGGCTACGGCCATTTGTCGACCACATAAGCAGACCAAATAGCACCGACTGCATACTAATAGTCACGATTATTGATATGATTTTGAAGTAGTAAACTAGAACCGCATTAATTACACCAAACCCTATCCCTAATAACACACAGAAGAAGATAGCAACGCTGGCACTATCAATACCTAAAGACATCATAAAAGTGGCAATCATATATTGTGTGACAGATGCCACTGCAGCAAAAGAAATATCAATGCCTCCTGTAATAAGGACGACAAATAAACCTAATGCAAAAATACCTGTTACAGAATAGCTTTCAGCTAAGTCAAGAAAATTTCTTATCGTCAAGAAATTTTCACTTTGTACGGAGAAGAAAAAAATCAGGGAAACAATAACAATGACTAACCATCCTTCAACCGATTTTGGTGCAAATCTTGATAAATTAGGCATTTATTTTCTCCTGCAATTCTTGAGCATCAATTTCAGTAGTTCGATAGCAATCAACAATTTGCCCCTTATCAAAATGAAGCACAGTATCGCAGTTGTAATACACTTCCGGCACTTCATCCGAGATCAAAATGACAGCGACGTTCTGTTCTGACAATTTAGAAATTAACTCATAAATACTGTCTTTTGCCCCAACATCAACCCCGACCGTTGGCGAATCCAAAATAAGTACTTTAGGTTGGGTCAAGATCCATTTAGCGAGCACTACTTTTTGCTGATTACCACCCGAGAGTGAAGATATTGGTAATGATGGATCAGCAACCTTAACACCGAGGTCATTGATCCAGCGTTCAATAGTTGTTCGCCATTTTTCATCATCAATAAAACCAGCTTTGGTTTTTAGCTTATCCATTACAGAAAGCACTGTGTTCTCATTTACGGACTGCTCTAGTACTAGACCAAGGGTAAGCCTATCTTCAGACACATATCCAACACCATTCTTGATAGCATCCTGATGGTCCCTAAACTGGGTTCTTTTACCTTCAATATAAATAGAGCCCTTTTCAGGTTTTGTAATACCAAACAGAGATAAAGCTAACTCGGTACGCCCAGACCCTAACAGGCCACACAAGCCAAGTACTTGTCCTTGCTTCAGTGAAAAATTGATGTTTTCGTATTGCCCCTTCCTACTTAGGCCTTCCAATCGAAGTACTTCTGGTGTGTCATCACTCACATTAGAATGACGGATGGCATGCTTAATCCTAAGCCCTGTCATGAGCTCAACTAGCCTTTCCGATGTCATGTCAGTTGCATCATAAGCTCCCACCATAATGCCATCTTTAATAACAGCAACCCTGTCACTCACTTCCATAACCTCATCGAGTTTATGGCTGACAAAAACGACAGCAATCCCCTTTGCCTTGAGTTTATTAACTGTGAGCAATAACTGATTGACCTCAGTGCGAGTTAATGATGCTGTAGGCTCATCCATAATGACCAACTTGGCATCTGAAACTAAAGCACGGCAAATAGCAACTTGTTGACGTTGGGCTATCGGCAGATTCTCTACCATATCATCGAGATCTAAAGAGAAATTAAATTCATCTATTATCTTTCTAGCAGTTTTATTTATTAATTTTTTATCAACTAGAGAAAAATTGGAATCAAGATGTATAGAGAAAGCAATATTCTCTCCAATAGATAAGTTAGGAAACAATGATAGATCCTGGTATATAACTTGTATTCCTAATTCTCTAGCTTTATTTGGTGTGATATTTTTAATTTGACTTCCATCTATTTCAATAATTGAACCATCATCCGGTTCATGAACACCACAAATAACTTTAATAAGAGTACTTTTACCCGAACCATTGGTACCGGCAAGACACAGCACTTCTCCATAATTCAATTGAAAGTCGACATTATCTAACGCTTTATGGCCACTAAAACTTTTCGTTAGGCTTTTTACGTTAATAAAGTGACCACCAATGCGTTCTTTCAACATTGCTGACATATATATAACCTGAACTTTGAGTTATTAATCCGCCACAATTAATATGGCGGATATGCAGGAAGATTACAGACCTAGCTTCACAAGACGAGGGATATTTTCTTTATCAAGTGGCTCTAACTTGTCACCATACAAGTTATTATTTGAAATCTTAATTGGACCTAAACCTTCTATTATCATGCCATCTTCAAAGCTATCGCCACTGACAGTCATTTCAGCGACTCGAACAAACACTTCACCAGCAGTCATCGGGTTCCAGATAAACCCACCTTTGAGGTTGCCATTATTAACAAGACGTTGACCCTGGCTAGCACTAAACGGCCCTAACACGCAGGCTTGATCTTTTTTACCCTGGCGCTGTACAACACGTGCCGCCCCAATAGGACCTTGGGAACCAAATCCAATGATGCCTTTCATATCTGGGTGCTTACTAAATAGATCATTCGTTGTACGCATTGAATCGTCTACCGATTCAGCAACACCAAATACATCAGCCACCATTTCCATTTCTGGGTAATTTGCTTCAAGGTAATCTATCGTCGCAGTTGACCAAGCCATATGCAGTGGAACCGTTAAGCCACCAACATAAATGGCATATTTACCCTCTCCATCCATACATTGAGCTAGCTCTTTAGCGTAAGTTTCACCATAGATCTTGGCGTCAGCAAGCTCAAAATTCCAATCAGCAAAGTTTTGGTCTGGAGACTCATGAACAATAACTTTTATACCTTGCTCTTGAGCTTTTTTCAGTACGGGTTCAAGTACCGTTGGATCATTGGGAACAACACCGATGACATCAACCCGCTGAGCAATCAAATCTTCAATCGCCCTTACCTGTAGCGCTGGATCAGCAGCTGTTGGCCCAATCATCCAAGCGTCAATTCCACGTTTTTCTGCTTCAGATTTAATTCCCTCTTCCATCGCAGTGAACCAAGGGATGCCGCCAATTTTAACTACGACCCCCATCCTCAATGTATCTGCAGTCGCAGCGCTCGATGCAATAGCAATGGTTGAGGCAATGAGTGTAGATGTAAGTTTGTTCAGCTTCATTTGTAGGTCCCTTTATAGTTATTGGCGGCTATAACGCTATCCTGTTTAATCCACCATAGTTACATTGTTCCACGCTAACTCCTGGAGAAATTCATAATCCGGAGTAAAGCCAAGAACAGCATGATCAATTTTGTTAAAACCGACGGTGCAATATTCTCCTTCCGCCAGGTACTTTGATTCGTCTGCAAGTAAAAACACTTCCTTGCTTATACTTATCATTGCTCTTTTTATTTCAGATGTGGCCATTGAGTTATCTTTAAGACCATCTTCAAGGCTAAGGCTGTCACAGGAGAGAAACAGTTTATCTGCTTTAAATTCAGAAAGTGACACCTCTACTAATCGCCCCATAAATGCACCATGTTCTGGCTGGTACTCCCCCCCCAAACACACAGTTTTAATTGAGCTTTTACAGGCCAGCACCTGAACGATCTCGAGAGAGTTCGTCAGCACTGTCATCTCAACGTCTGGCAACTGCCTAGCTAAAAACCACGATGTTGAACCGCCATCAAGTACAATGAGGTCATGCTTTCTAATAAATGAAAGACACCGTTTTGCCAAAGACATTTTCTGCTTTACATTTTTGTTCTTCTTATCACTAAATAACGGGGCTTCAACTTCTGGGTTTGCTAAGCTTTTAGAGTCGGAATGCATTGACCCATTATTGGATAACACCCTATTAATAAAAATTGCTCCACCGTATGTACGCGAAAGAACTCTACGTTCAACCAACACATTGATGTCTCGCCTGGCTGTTTCTTTTGAAACAGCAAACTCTGATACCAACTCAGCTACAGTAACCGAGCCTTTTTGCTCCGCTAGTTTTGCTACACGCTCAATTCGGACCTGCTGAAGCATTCGTGTCCTCCCTCTATTTCCATATACTAGTGATGTGAAGATTTTTTGTATGAGTAGCCAATCAAATTTAAATTCACTTAGAGCAAATGCGATACAGTCTGTGACGTACTCAACCATATTGATAAATCTAGCGATATACTTTCACAGAATTTTATTTGGAGGCTGCCTTTATTAGTGTTTTTGTGAGGTCGTGCGTGGTTGTTTGTGGAAATCGGGCATAGTGACACATGACTGATGTTGACTGATGTTGACTGTTACGTTGTTAAATTCAGTAAGATTTCATAACAATAATGGTATAGCGAACTTAATCACCAAAAATAGCAACTAGTTATCCCTTCAATTAAATGAAGAGCACACAACAATACGAAGAAACACTTATTTATGCTGCATGGTTTTTTGAAGATCCCCCTCTCCCGCTGGTGTAGGTTACCAAATGCTATAAACTGAAACTTCGGGCACAAAAAAAGGCCATTACGGCCTTTTTTGATTTATTTACTTCCCTACCCGCTTAGCAAGCAAATCCAATACCAAACGGCTGTCCGCATCGCGGATAGTCGGTAGCTGGAATCGCGCCTCACGGGTATCTTTAAGTGATACTTTGGCGCTAATCAAAGCTTCTTCGCCACCCGCTTCTGCCAGACAATTACCGAACGCATCCAGAATACGGGAACCACCCCAGAAACGGCTATTACCTTCAAGGGCACAGCTGTTTGCCATCAGCACCGGCACGCCATAGGTCATCGAAATAAAATCTGTGTTGGTTTTCCAGCCCTGTGGGTTGGAGAACTCGTCAGAGACAATATCGGCTGCCGAGTTGACCGGTGCCAACATCAAGGCGGGTTTGTCCAACATCGCAAGATGCGGAAGTGCCGGGTTCCATAAATCTGCACAGATCAGCGTATGCATAGGCCAGCCAGCAATTGGTTCACACGGCTCAAGGCCCTGACCTTTGCTGTACCATTTTGCTTCTTCCAAACCGCCGTAGTTCGGCAGGTTCAGCTTACGGTGGACATGAACGAGTTTGCCTTTGGTCACCATCGCCTGCGCATTATAGAACTCACCGGCGTGCGCTTCTTCGATAAAGCCTGCGCTGACTACCATGTCACCTGCTGCCGTAGCCAACTTCTCGAGCAACGGGTGGCTGACCGCCATAGCCACATCCAGCGTCTTTTCACGCAAGCTGTAGCCGGTTAGCGAAAGCTCCGGGAACAGCAACACCTCAATGCCCTGCTCGCGCGCGAGTTCGATATAGTGAAGGTGCTTTTGCAGGTTAGCCTCAACTTCGCCCAATACAGGGGCGATCTGGGCAATACCAACATGTAGTACTTGTTTTGTCATGATAAAACCTTAAAAGGCCAGCTGACGCTGGCCTTTGAATTAGATAAAGCGCTTGATTACTGTATCGGGTAATTACAGCAGGCTGTTTTGCTCAAGGAACTCACGGGACACACGTTCGATAGAAAGTCCATCGACGTCTACCAAGGCATTCAGGGTAGACATGGTCTCGTCATTCATCAGCGCAGACAGTTTGTTAAGCTGCTCAGCCAGTTCCGGGTTGGCATCCAGTGCGTCGGTACGAACAACCGGTGTCAGGGCGTAGTTCGGGAAGTGCTGGCGGTCATCTTTAAGGACATAGAAATCAAATGCCTTCACACGGCCATCAGTGGCAAACACCATGGTGACATCCACCACTTCCTGAGCCAGAGCCTGATATACCAAGCCCGAGTTCATCTTGCGCAGGTTACGGCGCGGCATATCGAACTCATAGGCTTCGAGCAGCGACTTCAAGCCATCCGGACGGGCCGAAAACTCAACGTTACTTGCCATCTGGGCATCTTTGCCGTCTTCAGACTGGAGCCATTCCATCATGTCGGTGATCGACTCAATGCCCTTCTCTTTGGCAAAGTCTTTGCGCATTGCCAAGGCATAGGTATTGTTCGCCTGCGATGGGTTCAGCCAGATCAGGCCAACCTTTTCATCCAGGGCTTTAACACGCTGGTAGGTCTCAACAGGGTTCAGCTTCTCAACCACTTTGTTGAAAGTCACAAGGCCAGTACCGGTGTACTCCCAGTAAAGGTCAATCTGGCCGTTAAGCTGTGCAGTACGCAGTACCGTCGAACCCATGCCATCGCGCTGGTCGACATCATAGCCAAGGCCTGCAAGGTACTGTGCTGTCATCGAGGACATGATCAGCTGCTCGGTGTAACCCTTACCACCAACGACCAATTTGCCAGCCGCCTGCACTGAAGCAGCGCTAAGCATTACCGAGATCGCAGTGGTCACAGCAGCCATTAAAGAGATTATGCGTTTCATCTTTGTATTACTCCGTGCCATTACTTACGGTTAGGGTTTACACCCTTGCTCACAATCAGGAAGGTCACAACACCCAGTACCATATCCATAATCAAAGCCAAGACAGCTGTCGGGATAGCACCCGCTAGCATCATCGGCGTGTCATAAAGATCGATACCGGCGAAGATCAGC
>NZ_JACSOF010000138.1:0-17529 GCF_014349205.1 Photobacterium sp. BZF1 | reverse complement strand
CCCCGCCACAGAACTCTTAACTGTAACTTTATTTCAATACTCACAACACCATGTTTTATTGGAGTTTTTAGTTGATCACTATTAACAACTTCATCAACATTAACCGGTACGAATGGCCGATCTCTCACACGCCACGCAGTTATTTGCGTTTTCGGCTGCAAACGCTGTCATTTTCTTGCAGTTCTGCGGACAACAAACCAATAAAAAAGGCAGCCGAAGCTGCCCTTTTCTCACCACCGACTGGAAGCCAGGCTGAAGTAAAATTTAGTGCAAGCCGCCCACATACTGTGACAGGGCGGTAATTTCGTCATCGGTAAGCTTGGCTGCCACCGCACGCATCATGGCATTCATGTCATTAACACGTTGGCCGTCGCGGAATTTCTCCAGCTGTAGCTTGACGTATTCGGCATTCTGGCCAGAGATTTTAGGGAAACCTGACAGGCTGGTGCCATTACCGCGTGGACCGTGGCAAGCGGTACAGGCAGTCACACCACGCTCGGCATCACCGAAGCGGTATAGGGTCTGGCCGATCTCAATCGACGATTCAGGTGTGGTGTTATCAGAGATAGGCAGTGAGGCATAGTAGGCTGCAAGGTCAGCCATATCCTGCTCGGTCAGCGGCATGGCCATGCCACCCATGACAGGATCATTACGGCCTTGCGCACCACCAGAGCTCATCGCAAGTTTGAAATCTTTGAGCTGCTTTTCGAGGTAACCTGCATGCTGGCCGGCGATCTTAGGGTATTGCGCCATAATCCCATTACCATCTGCACCATGGCAGGCGGCACATGTTGCGGCTTTCGCCTTTCCGGCTTCTGCATCTCCCTGGGCCCAGGCTGAGCAACTGGCCAGCAGAGTCAATATCAGTGCTAATTTCTTCATGACATTCCGTTTATAATTATAGAGCTTCCAGTACCACAAGTAATGCTCAGTAACATGGTATACAATGCGACCACTAACCGAGCTCGGTTTTCGTATATTTTACACAATTTCACATAAAAGTAATCAGTCGACTACATCAAGACTTGACGGAGTTAACAGTGAATCAACCTCTCAACTATAGAAACACAGGATTTATCACAAGTGCACCGACAATCCGACACTTGCCAAACGACACAGGCGTTGAGATCGCATTTGCTGGCCGCTCCAATGCAGGTAAGTCGAGTGCCCTAAACCGCATCACCGACCAAAAAAGCCTAGCCCGTACTTCTAAAACGCCTGGCCGTACCCAATTGATCAACATGTTCGAAGTGGTACCAGGTTGTAACCTGATTGACTTGCCTGGCTATGGCTACGCCCAGGTTCCACTGGAAATGAAACTGAAATGGCAGGAATCGCTGGGTGAATACCTACAAAAGCGTGAATGCCTGCAGGGCCTAGTGGTATTGATGGATATCCGCCACCCACTTAAAGATCTGGATCAGCAGATGATCATGTGGGCGATCGAAAGCCGCCTGCCAGTACTGGTTCTACTGACCAAGGCCGACAAATTAAAGAGCGGTGCCCGCAAGCAGCAACTGATGAAAGTACGCGACAGCGTCAAGACCTTCGGTGGCGATGTGCAGGTAGAAGCCTTCTCATCACTCAAAGGGATCGGTGTTGACCAAGTCCGCCGCAAACTGGACGAATGGTTTGCCCCTGAGCTTGAGCGCCAGTTGGCGATGCTTGAAGAAGACGACATTCAAGACGAAGAATAAGCTTTCGCTAAATACACCGAAAAGCAAAACAAACATCAAAGCTCCCAACCGGGAGCTTTTTTTTGCACTTGGCAATATCAAGCAACAACCTGAGCTATGCACCACAATAAAAATACCCCACCAGCAAGGCGGGGCAATGGGAGAGAAATAGGAGGTTTTTATATTTGTTTCGAAAGCATCAGTGATTTCCCCCACCAACGCAAGTTTTTTATCCCATAAGTGTGTTTTGGGCAACATCCGGACTCAGATCCTGCCTTGGTTTCCAGCGGTAAATATCCAGTTTTAGGCGGTTGGTGCACTTTACCGGGGAAAGTTGTTTTTTATTAAAAATAAAGATGGCAGCAAGCCGATGAAGACATCCCAAAATGGAATTAAATTACAGTTTGATGACAGGCTGGATAAAAAAAAGCCACCCCAAATCCAGGATGGCGATTTCATGTATTTGTTGGCTAGCCGGTTTGAAACCCACTACCGAAAACAAATATGAACAAGAAGCAAACAAGAGTATAGCCATCTGAACGACAAAATTAAAGTAATTACTCTAAAAACAAGTGAAGAAATAATCAGCAACAAGAGTAAAGTCTGGCAACAAAAGCTTCCAGTACAAGTATTCGGTAACTAAATAGATGAGTTGGCAACCAATCAGCGCCAATATGATCAAAATATAAACGGGAAGTTTGGGGGAATGAATTTTTCTTTGGCGCAATAAAAAACGCCCTGGTCAAATGACCAGGGCGGCTGAATCAGCCAAATCCAATAACGTGAAACAAAAGGTCTGAAAGATAGAACATCTTACCTCTGTACCCTACGCCTCTAACTGTATATCAATTGCTCAGTCTTGAAAAGACTTTTTGTAATTTTTTTTCAAGATCTCGTAAGTAGTTTCTAAACTTCGTAAGTCGCTGAGCGAATAATTTCAGCAAAAAAATAGCCAGCAAGGCTGGCTAATTTCTTACGTTTAGGAACATTCGAGCTGAATTAGTGCGCCTGATCCCAATTATCACCGGTACCGGCATCGGCAATGAGCGGAACAGCCAGTTCAGCCGCAGATTCCATCAAACGGCGAACCTCGGCAGAAACGTTGTCGACCTCCGACTCCTGTACCTCAAATACAAGTTCGTCATGAACTTGCATTAGAAGGCGAACTCGACCTTCAGGTTGCTGACCGACCCATTCATCCACCAACACCATGGCACGTTTAATAATATCGGCAGCGGTACCCTGCATCGGGGCATTGATCGCCGCACGCTCAGCTGCCTTGCGGCGCATGCCGTTACGTGACTTGATATCAGGCAGGTGCAAACGACGGCCAAACAGTGTTTCTACATATCCTTGCTCGCTGGCCTGGTTGCGGGTGCTTTCCATGTATTCCAGTACGCCTGGGTAGCGTTCGAAGTACACATTCATGTAATCCTGCGCTTCGTTACGGCCCATATCCAACTGCTTGGCCAAGCCAAATGCACTCATGCCGTAGATCAGGCCGAAGTTGATTGCCTTGGCACGGCGACGCTGCTCGCTGGTCACCGACTCAAGCGGGATCCCCAAGATTTCAGCTGCGGTTGCGGCGTGAATATCTTTACCGTGGTTGAAGGCATCTAGCAGGGCCTGATCACCGGATAGGTGCGCCATAATACGCAGCTCAATCTGTGAATAGTCGACCGCCAATACCTTATAACCCGTCGGTGCAATGAAAGCTTGGCGGATACGGCGTCCTTCATCATTACGAACCGGGATGTTCTGCAGGTTAGGGTCACTTGAAGACAAACGCCCCGTCGCAGTCACAGCCTGGTGGTATGAGGTATGAACACGGCCTGTTGCCGGGTTCACCATCTTCGGCAGCTTGTCGGTATAGGTTGATTTCAGTTTCGCCAGGCTGCGGTATTCCAGGATCAACTTCGGCAGCGGGTAATCCAATGCCAGCTCCTGCAGCACCTCTTCATTGGTCGAAGGGGTACCTGATGGGGTTTTCTTCAGAACCGGCAGGCCCATTTTCTCAAACAAAATAGCCTGGAGCTGTTTTGGCGAGCTCAGGTTGAATTCATCACCCGCAATCTCGAAAGCTTGCTTTTCCAGCTCATCAAGGCGGGCAGCAATCTCGGTTGACTGCGCGCCAAGCAGCATGCTGTCAATCAATACCCCGGTACGCTCCATGCGTGACAAGACCGGTACCAGTGGCATCTCGATATCGTCAAATACTGATTTGAGCTTGTCATCGGCATTTACTTTCTCAAGCAACACATTATGCAGGCGCAGGGTAATATCTGCATCTTCGGCGGCATAAGGACCAGCCTGTTCCAGATCGATCTGGTTGAAGGTCAGCTGCTTTTTTCCCTTGCCGGCAATATCTTCAAAGCTGATGGTCTTGTGCTCGAGGTAACGCAGCGACAGGCTATCCATATCATGGCGGCCTACCACGCTATTGAACACGTAAGACTCTAGCATGGTGTCAAAGCGGATCCCCTGCATCTCGATACCATAGCGGGCAAGAATACTGGCATCGAACTTAAGGTTCTGGCCTACTTTGTCCTTGCTCGGGTCTTCCAGCAGCGGCTTGAGTTGGGCCAGTACCCAATCGCGGTCAAGCTGGGCCGGGGCATCGAGATAATCATGGGCAACCGGCACGTAGGCTGCTTTACCTTCTTCCACGGCAAATGACACACCAACCAGGTTAGCTGTCATATAATCCAAGCCATCGGTCTCGGTATCGAACGCGACGACCTCTGCCGTGCTCAGTTTTTCCAGCCACTGGTTGAATGCCGCTTCGTCCAGCACGGTTTCATAGCCACTGCGGTCAATCACAGGGGCAACCGGCTTTGCCTCAGCAGCGGGCGCTGCCGATTTTTCATCGGCTACAATACGGCCGTCACTGCCATCAAGCATTTCAGACAACCAGCGACGGAACTGCAGCTGGCCAAACAGCTTGGTTAGCTCATCGGTGTCCGGCGTGGTTTTCACCAACTGATCCGGCGTGACATCCAACTCGACATCCAGTTTGATTGTCGCCAACTCATAGGACAAGTATGCCGCTTCCTTGTTATCGAGCAGCTTTTTCGACATGGTTTTCGAACCACGGAAACCCAGCGGGGCAATATCATCGAGGTTGGCGTACAACGCATCTAGGCCACCAATACCTGTCAGTAGGGCCTTGGCCGTCTTTTCACCAACGCCCGGCACACCCGGGATGTTATCGACCTTGTCACCCATCAGGGCAAGGTAGTCGATGATCAGCTCTGGGCCGATACCAAACTTATCAACAACCCCAGCTGGATCCATTACCACATCGGTCATGGTGTTGATCAGGGTAATATTCTCATCAACCAGTTGGGCCATATCTTTATCACCGGTACTGATCAATACCGGCATACCCGCTTTAGATGCCTGGCTGGCCAAGGTACCGATCACATCATCGGCCTCTACCCCGGAAATCGAAATCAGCGGCAGGCCCATGGCCTTGATCACAGCATGGAGCGGCTCGATCTGAGAGCGGAGATCATCCGGCATTGGCGGACGGTTGGCCTTGTATTCCGGGTACATCTCGTCGCGGAATGTTTTGCCTTTTGCATCAAAGATGACGGCAATGTGCTCGGTGGAAAACTGGCGCAACATACTGCGCAGCATGTTCACAACACCATACACCGCTCCGGTTGGTTCACCGTCTGAATTAGTGAAGTTAGGCGCAGCGTGGTAGGCACGATAAAGATAAGATGATCCATCAATCAGAATAAGTGGATTTTCTGGGATAGTTGCCATAAAGATATTCTTATATCCGGGGGATGAAAGAGTTAGGGCACTAGGATGCCATGACTACCCCCAACTGTTAACTGCTGTTTTCCAGTTTGGGGGGCACATCTGTGGATAAGTTTGTTGGTAGTTCATTTTAAAGCGTTGATCAAATTTTAACACCACAAAAAACACAGACATAAAAACAATAAAATACAGCAACTTATATCAATATCGCTCAATAGATCCACGTTCCTGAAATGATCGTTAATTGTGGAAAAAGTTAGCAGCACATACTGAAATAAGATGAACTGAGAGTAAAAATAGACAAATCTGACGATAAAGGGAGCCATTATGAAGAAAATCGCAGTTATTTTGAGCGGCTCAGGCGTGTTTGACGGTGCCGAAATCCATGAATCCGTCCTCGCACTGCTTGCCATCGAGCAAGAAGGTGCCAGTTGGCACTGCTTTGCCCCGAATATGGATCAGCACCATGTGATCAACCACCTGACCGGTGAAGAAATGGAAGAAACAAGGAATGTATTGACTGAGGCGGCCCGGATCGCCCGCGGTCAAATCGATGATCTGGCGAGCTTGGATCCCAGCCAGTATGACGCCCTGCTGCTACCCGGCGGATTCGGTGCAGCCAAGAACCTCTCCGATTTCGCTTTCAAGGGCAGCGAATGCACTATCCACCCTGAGGTTAAGCGGGTGTGCCAGAAGTTTGCTGAGGAAGAAAAACCTGCCGGTTATTTGTGTATTGCCCCTGCTATGATCCCGCTGATCTATGGCCCGGGAGCCAAAGGCACCATAGGCAATGATCCAGATACGGCCAAGGCGTTCACCCTAATGGGGGGCGAACATATCAAGTGCCCGGTCAGTGATTACGTATTGGATCAAAAACGCCGTCTACTGACAACGCCGGCCTATATGCTAGCCGGCAGCATTTCCGAGGCGGCAGAGGGGATCAATAAATTGGTCAAGGAATTGGTGAAGATTGCCTAGCACTTTTGGTGCTAATTGCAGATAAAGAAAAAGCGGCACTACTTTCCATTATCAAGACCTGGAAGTAGTCGCCGCTCAGCAGAAGGGATTGTGTTTTCAGCCCTACACTAAAAACCCACCCTAGCTAAAGTACACTGGAAGCAATGTGAGCAATGTCGTGCCTTCAAACGAGAACTCTTTGTTACTGTTCTCGCTGAGTGCAAGTTAATAATAACCATTCTCATTTAAGATGCAAGCATTTTATTGAGAATTGTTGTCATTTAGTTGTTTGATGAAGTGCAGACGGTAGTCTTCAATGCCGTCTTTTTTCTCCAAGTGTTCTATTTGATAGCCATTTCTCAGCAATAGACGCAGCATCGCAGGGAAGCGGTTGCGGGATTTCACCCTCAGCTCCTGATAGCCTTGCGCCACCACCCATTCTTCCTGTGCCTCTAACAAAGCCTGGGCCACCCCACCCCGGCGGCCAGCCGGTGCCACACCACCCAACCAACTGTAAAAACACTCTTCCGATAGCTGATAGCCAATTTTTACCCCGACCAATTTACCGTCTTGCTCGGCCACCAATATCAGTGCCCGGTGACCACGAAGTCGTTGCTTGATTTCATCCTCAGTGGCAGGACGGGCAAACTCACTAATGGCGGCCAACACGGTTACCGCTTCTTCGATACTGGCCTCTCGGATATGCATACTTCCTCCTGTCTACCAAACGGATTAACCTTCAGAGCGATTAATCCGTTTGAAAATAATAAGGCCAGCAATGCTGGCCTTAAACTGTGCTTATTATGGTGTGAAACCCAAAGAAGGGAAAGCTATACACCTAGCGTGTTGTGCCGCTGGCTTTCCCCCTCGGGCGTGGCCGGCGACAAAGTGGTTAACTTACCAATCAGGTAATTAAGCAGTACACCGTACATCGGCACAAACAAGCCAAGGCTGATAAGTAACTTGAAGCCATAATCAACCAGGGCTATCTCCACCCAGTTCTCAGCCATGAACGCATCTGGGCTGTTATAGAACGCAATCGCGAAGAAGGCCAAGGTATCAAGCGCATTACCAAATAGTGTCGAGCAGCTCGGCGCAACCCACCATTGCTTGGTCTGGCGAAGGCGGTTGAATACCGACACATCCATGATCTGGCCTAGCAGGTAAGCCATGAAGCTGGCAATCGCTATCCGGGCAACGAACAGGTTAAATTCCCCAAGATGACCAAGCCCCTGATACTCTCCCTGATAGAACAGGACAGACAGGACATAGGAAATCAATAGGGCCGGCATCATCACCCGCAGGATAATTTTCCTTGCCATACCCGCCCCGAAAATACGGACCGTCAGGTCTGTTGCCAGAAAGATAAACGGAAAGGTAAAAGCACCCCAGGTAGTATGGAATCCCATCACGGTAAAAGGGAGCTGCACCAGGTAGTTGCTCGATGCGATAATAAGCAGGTGGAAAACCACCAGGAAAGAAAGCGCCTTGCGCTGCTGCGCGGGCGAAAATTGAGAAGTCGTCATTGTCAGACCTTTTTGTCATTGGGGGAGAGGGAACCCAAAACACCACTGCCAGCTCTCACACTGCCAGTAGCAACCGAAGGCGGGGATTATACAGCAAACCACCGCTTTGCCCAGTGTTTCACCGCTTGCCGAGCAACCCAGCAAGGAATAACAGTGTTTCCCCAGCATCACTGCCGAGCCCTTCCAGCCACATCTGGCTGCTGTAGTGCTCCCCTTTGAGCAGTAACTGGCAACCTTCAAAATCCACCAGCCACACATGCAAGTCAGCATTGGCCTCTTGCTCTAACACAGTCATGCCGAGGTGCTGCAACAAAGTCTCAGCAACCTCGGCAAAATTATCGTAGTCGAAATCAGGGCTACCGATCTCAAGCAGCCTTGCGGCACTGTCAACATGGCGGCACCAGTAAGGTGAGCTTCCAGTCATGGCGCTATATTCCTTTTAACAATGGGAGGTCGCAGAAGGTTTCCTGTAACCAATTGTTTCCTTGCGTATCAAGCAATAACCAGCCTCTAGCCAAGGGGCGAGGTTCATGGTTTTATGAGGTTGTTGCCAATCGGGGAAACTCGGTTAGCAATCGGTGAATTTAACATTCTCACCAAATACGCAAGCTGTTTTGTAGCGAACAGAGCATGCCGGGGCCAAGCCCCAGTTTGTATCTAAAACGCATTTTATACCGGACGCGGATTGTCCGGTATTTTTTTACCTGGCCTTTCTCTCTAGCCGATCCCGAAACCGACTTCTTCACCTGCGGTGAGATGATCTTCGATAAGCCCCATGAAGGCATTACCGTATTTTTCCAGCTTACGGTGCCCGACCCCGTTGACCGCCAACAGCTCTCCCGCCGAAGTCGGCAGGCGCTCTGCCATCTCCATCAGGCTGGCATCATTGAATACCACATACGGTGGCAAATCTTCCTCATCGGCAATCGCTTTGCGCAGTTTGCGTAGCTTGGCAAACAACTTCTTGTCGTATTGGCGGTTAGCCATTTTATCACTCTTGGCACTGCGGGCCGCGATATCCAACCTCGGCACGGCTAGATCGAGCGGCACTTCGCCCCGCAGGACTTCACGGGCCTTAGCCGTCAGCTGCAAGATCGAACTACGGACAATATTCTGGGTCAGGAAGCCACGGTGGATAAGCTGGCGCAGAATACTGACCCAAAACTCATGGCTGTGCTCACGGCCGATACCATAGGTGCTGAGCTTGTCGTGGCCATGCTCGCGGATCCGCTGGTTCTGCATACCGCGTAGCACTTCCACTACGTGGGTAATACCGAAGCTCTGGTTCACCCGGTATACGCAAGACAAGGCCTTCTGCGACACCTCAAGGGCATCAAAGTGCTTGGGCGGGTCAAGGCAGACATCGCAGTTGCCACAGGGTTCTTCCCGCGCCTCACCAAAATAATTGAGCAGCACCTGGCGGCGGCAAGTCTGCGCCTCGGCAAACGCCCCCATGGCATTGAGCTTATGGCTCTCCACCAATTTCTGCGGGCCTTCTTCTTTTTCATCCAAGCAGCGGCGCAGCCAAGCGAGATCCGATGGGTCGTAGAACAGGATAGCTTCTGCCGGCAGGCCGTCACGTCCTGCTCGCCCGGTTTCCTGATAGTAGGATTCGATATTGCGCGGAATATCATAATGAACCACGAAGCGCACGTTGGACTTGTTGATCCCCATGCCGAAAGCCACGGTCGCAACCACAATCTGGACATCATCACGCTGGAACGCTTCTTGGACCCAAGCCCGCTCATCGTGCTCCATCCCGGCATGATAGGCCGCTGCCCGGACCCCACCCTCATTAAGTTTTTCGCTGATCTGCTCCACCCGCTTGCGACTGTTGCAGTAGACAATGCCACACTGGCCACGCATACCGGATAGGTAGCGGGTCAACTGGGCCATTGGCTTGTATTTTTCCTGCAGGGTATAGCGGATATTTGGCCGGTCAAAGCTACCGAGATAGGTATGTTGTTCCTGAAGGGCAAGCCGGGCCACGATGTCCTGACGGGTAGTCTCATCCGCCGTGGCTGTCAGGGCAATCACCGGCACCTTAGGGAAAGCCTGTCGCAAACTACCAATCGCCGCGTATTCTGGACGGAAGTCATGGCCCCACTGTGAAATACAGTGCGCTTCATCGACCGCAATCATACTGAGGGGCAAACTGGCAAGACGCTCGGAAAAATCTCGGCTGAGCAAGCGCTCGGGAGAAACATAGACCAGTTTCAACTGATCCTGAGCCATCGCCTGAAAGGTATCCTGCATGGCTTCCCACGACATGGTAGAGTTGATACAGGCAGCGGCCACCCCGTTAGCCTTGAGTTGGTCGACCTGATCTTTCATTAGGGAAATCAACGGGGAAACCACTAAAGTCAGGCCGTCGCGCAACAAAGCCGGAATTTGATAGCACAGCGACTTACCGCCACCGGTCGGCATGATCACCAGGCAATCCTGGCCAGAGACCACCGCCTCGATAACAGACTGCTGGCCTTCGCGGAATTCCTGGTAGCCGAATACCTCCTGCAGGACCTGCTGACAGGTCATTGGGCTCTCGGTCTGGCTCGGCTGGCTTGCTGGCATAACGTTCTCATTGCGCTGGTGATCCGAAGCGGAGCACCTGAAGATGGACAAGGCTGGCTATTCTATACCATTCGGATCACTGATGGGAGTCACACCCGGTTCAAATCATTTGCTCTGCTGGCAGCTATAGTTGTAGAGGAAAAAGGCAATAGTATTGAGATCGATCACGATTTATACTGCCCGTGCATACGCAACTGAATATTTATTTCTCCCCGCCAGCTCGGCACCAACTTTTCAGGTAACCATGGAAACGCAAAATACCCAGACCCAACGCGGCGTCATCCTCGCCCTATCGGCCTACACCATGTGGGGGGTAGCACCGATCTATTTCAAATCCCTCCAGCATGTCAGTGCGATGGAGATTCTCAGCCACCGGGTGATCTGGTCGTTTGTCTTCCTTGCCCTGCTACTGGTTGTCAGCAAGGGTTGGGGGCAGGTCCGGGCCGTACTGGGGCGGCCGAAGGTCGTGATGCTACTGTTGGCCACCTCATTGCTGGTCGGGGGCAACTGGCTGATCTTCATTTGGGCAGTGAACAACAACTATATGCTCGATGCCAGCCTCGGCTACTACATCAACCCACTGCTCAATGTCTTGCTTGGGATGATGTTCCTCGGTGAGCGCCTGCGCCCACTGCAATGGGTCGCTGTTGCCCTGGCAGCCACAGGTGTTGCTGTCCAGCTGATCCAATTCGGCTCACTGCCTTGGATTGCCCTGGCACTTGCTGCCAGCTTCGGCCTTTATGGCCTGCTTCGCAAGAAGGTCAACCTCGATGCGGCAACCGGATTGTTCATGGAAACCAGTCTGCTGCTGCCTCTGGCACTCGGCTACGTATTTATCTTTGCCAATAGCGCAACCTCTGATTGGTCAGCTAACCCGATGAGTACCAATTTATTGCTGATGGCAGCAGGTATTGTCACCACCCTGCCGCTGCTGTGCTTTACCGGTGCCGCGACCAAGCTCAAGCTCTCGACCCTGGGCTTTTTCCAGTACATAGGCCCGAGCCTGATGTTCCTGCTGGCGATCACCGTTTACGGCGAAAGCTTCACCGCCGACAAAGGCTATACCTTTGCCTTTATCTGGGCAGCACTGATCGTGTTCAGCTTCGAAGGTCTGCGTAACCACCGCAGCAACAAAAAACAAGCGGCCGTCAGCTAGGTTTTCACCAAACTATAATGCGGTGCTGCATAGTGGCATGTAGCACCGTTGATTTTTTACAAGCGCCACCGCAATGGCTATGGTGTACTTACAACGAATCGCAAAGGGGGGAGCGAATTATGAATAAAATCAGCCATCGCAAAAGCCCCATTGATGACATCAACCTAATCGATGCCCATTACCAAAGTTTTGCGTTCAAACGCCATTATCACCTCGATTACCATGTCGGACTGATCACCCAGGGCCAGCAGCAATATTTCTACAACGGCAGCAAACACATCGCCGGCGCTGGGCAACTGGTGATCATGCCACCGGACGAAATCCATGACGGCCAACCCAACGAGCAAACCGGATACCAGGTCAAGGTCTTCAGCATCACTCCCGACTGGCTAAGCCAGCAGGCCGACGACGTCTCGGGCAAGGGCCATTACAGTTTCCCGCAAAATAAAATCGCGGATCACACCCTGTTCCAGCAGCTGACCCTATTGCACCAGCAGTTGGACAACCCGCTGGTGTCACAACTGGCCAAAGACAGCTTGCCGATCGAGTCCTTTTCCTATTTGTTGACCCACTACGGTCAGGTTCGCGAAGCCAATGTCACAGCCTTGGGTTCAAAAGACTTAGCCCAGTTGCGCGACTATGTGATGGCCCACTTGGATCAGAAAATCAGCCTCGAACAGCTATCCAGCCTGTGCGATCTCAGCCCGTCACAACTGCTACGCCAATTCAAGAAAGCCACCGGTATGACCCCTTACGCCTGGCTGGCGCGGCTTAGGTTGGAGCATGCCATGTCACTACTGAAAGCTGGCTACACCAGTACCGAGGTTGCATACCACGTTGGCTTTTACGATCAGGCCCACTTCGCCCATGCCTTCAAGCAAACGTTCGGCGTCGCCCCTTCGCACATCAAATAACAGGCCTTCAATACACGGCATCGCCATCACTGTCATTTTTTTACAAGCGCCAATCCTACCGTTAAGGCATCCTGCGCCTTGCTGGGCATTGTGCCCTGATGTTTGAAGGATACCGTACACACTATGATCAACGAAGTAACCACCCTAGCTACCCTAGTCACCGTTCATATCGTCGCCTTGATGAGTCCGGGGCCCGACTTCGCCTTGGTGGTACAGAATGCCGGCCGCTACGGCCGCCAAACCGGTATCATGATCGCCCTCGGCCTCTCGTTGGGGATCCTGCTGCATTCGATTCTCAGCCTAACCGGGGCCAGCTTGCTGATCCACCAGCACCCGATGCTGTTTGCCCTATTGCAAGCCGCTGGCGGCAGTTACCTGCTTTGGCTTGGGCTCGGCGCTTTGAAAGGTACATGGCAACATTGGCAGCAACGTCACCTGGCCGAGGCAGACCAGCCAAGCAAGCCTGCACAGCGGGTCCTTGCTAACCGCAAGCAAGCGCTAGCCAAAGGCTTTACCACCAATATCCTCAACCCCAAGGCACTGGTCTTTTTCATCAGCCTACTGTCGACACTGGTGCCAGCCAGCATGTCCCTCGGTGGCAAGGCGACGGCCATCGGCCTACTGTGGGTCACATCGTTCTTGTGGTTCGCCCTCTTGGCCTGGTTACTGACCGGGGCACGCCTACAACAGAAACTCAAGCAATGGACACCCTGGATTGATGCCACCTGCGGTGCCCTGTTCACCGTGATCGGCAGCCTGATTTGGGTCAGCATCCTTTCTGCTTAACCATCGGTGCTGCCTGCTACGCAGGTTGACCCGCAGCACAAAAAACGACCAACTGTTAGACATTACCCCCTCTCCTTACTTAGGCTAACTACAGCCTAAGTAAGGAGTAAATGAACCATGGAATGGAACCAACACCGGATTGCCTTGTTGTCAGCTTGCTTGCTGACCCTGCCTGTTACCTCCCTTGCCAAAGATAACCAGCAAAGCGCTGACCAGCTTGCCCCGGAAGCGGCAACCGGCCTGACCGAGCAGCAAGCCGTGACCGGCAAGGACTGGATGGTTGCCTCTGCCAACCCTTATGCCAGCGAAGCCGGTGCCGAAATCCTGCGCCAGGGCGGCAATGCCATTGATGCCATGGTGGCTACCCAGTTGGTACTGGGCCTGACTGAGCCGCAATCCTCAGGCATTGGTGGCGGCGCATTCATGGTCTATTGGGATCAGAAAAAGAAAGCCCTGACCACCTTCGACGGCCGCGAAACTGCTCCGTTTGCCGTGACCCCGCTGCTGTTCCAGGATGAAAAAGGCCAACCGCTCAAGTTCTTTGATGCCGTGGTTGGTGGCCGCTCAGTCGGTACCCCAGGGACCGTCAGGTTGATGTGGTATACCCACCAGCGCCACGGCAAACTGGACTGGAAGAAGTTGTTCGAACCCGCAATTACCCTCGCCAAAGAGGGCTTTGTCGTCAGCCCGAGGCTGGCCGCGTTAGTGGAAAAGGACAAAGCCCACCTGCAGCGATTCGAAGCCACCAAGGCCTATTTCTTCAATGAAGACGGCACGCCTATCCAAGCTGGGCAAACCCTGAAAAACCCAGAGTATGCCGATACCTTGCGGCAAATTGCCGAGCGCGGTGCCAGCGCCTTCTACACCGGTGAGATTGCCAAGGACATCGTCAAGGCGGTACGCACCGCCCCCGGCAACCCGGGCGTACTCAGCACTATGGATTTGGCAACCTACCAGGTCAAAGAACGCCCTGCGGTCTGTGCCCCTTACCGCCAATATGAGGTTTGCGGGATGGGACCACCGAGCTCCGGAGCCCTGACCCTGGGGCAAATCATGGGCATGCTCAGCCACTATCCGCTTGGCGATTTGGGGCCAGATAACCTCACTAGCTGGCGCTTGCTAGGCGATGCCTCACGCCTCGCCTTTGCCGATCGTGGCAGGTACATGGCCGATAGCGATTATGTACCGATGCCGACCAAAGGATTGCTTGCCGACGACTACCTCCAGCAACGGGCCGCCTTGCTCAACAGCGACCAAGCCCTGGCCAAGGCCAAAGCCGGTAACCCACCATGGGATCACGCCATGCGCTATGCCATGGACGAATCACTCGAACTGCCTTCAACCAGCCACTTTTCGATTGTCGACAAGGGCCGCAACGTGATTTCGATGACCACCACCATAGAGAACGGCTTCGGCTCACGGGTGATGGTACGCGGCTTCCTGCTCAACAATGAGCTGACCGACTTTTCCTTCCGCAGCCATGATAATGGCAGCCCGATAGCCAACCGGGTCGAGCCGGGTAAGCGACCGCGCTCCTCGATGGCACCGACCATCGTGATGCAAAAAGGCAAGCCGTACCTTGCCATCGGCTCACCGGGTGGCAGCCAAATCATTGGTTATGTTGCCAAAACCCTGGTAGCCCACCTCGACTGGGGAATGGATCTGCAACAGGCTATCAACCTGCCGAACATGAACAACCGCTTCGGCCCGTTTGAACTCGAAGCCAATACCGAGGCCGAGCAATGGGCACCGAAATTGGAAACCCTTGGCTTCAAGGTGCAGGTCAAAGAACTCAACTCGGGTGTCCAGGCCATCAAGCTTAGCGACAAAACCCTAACCGGGGCTGCCGACCCACGCCGCGAAGGCAAGGTCATCGCGAAATAAGGACACACGCCCTTCACCCATAAAAAAACCGTGGCTCCTGCCACGGTTTTTATTTCAGTATCAACAATGTGCCAGCCAGTTATTACATCGGCTCCAGCTTGGCATACTGGGTGACCAGCCATTTGATCCCCTCGCCGTTGAAGGCGACCTGAACCCGGCTCTGGGCTCCGCTACCCTCGAAGTTGATAATGGTACCTTCTCCGAATTTCGGGTGCTGGACCCGTTGGCCAAGGCTATAACCGGTCTGGTTGAAGTTATCGTTAACCTGGCTCTGGCTGAAGCGACCGCTGCTGGCCGGGCGGGAGACCTTGGCCTTCATCCGCACTTCTTCAATGAACTCTTCCGGGATCTCGCGGATAAAGCGTGACGGTTTATGGAAGTTATCTTTGCCGTAGAGGCGGCGCATTTCCGCATAGGAGATATAGAGCTTCTGCATCGCACGGGTCATACCCACGTAGCACAGGCGACGCTCCTCCTCCAAACGGCCGACTTCCTCAGTGGTGCGCGAACTCGGGAACATGCCTTCCTCGACACCGACCATAAACACCACCGGGAACTCCAAACCCTTGGCACTGTGCATGGTCATCAGCTGGACCGCATCTTCGAAATCATCGGCCTGGCCTTCACCGGCCTCTAGCGCGGCATGGGACAAGAACGCCGACAACGGGCTCATTTCCTCGGCTTCTTCCGGGATCTCGAACTGGCGGGTTGCTGTTACCAACTCCTCCAAGTTTTCAATACGGGCCTGGGCTTTCTCGCCTTTCTCCTGCTCATACATGGCGCGCAAGCCGGAGTTGCGGATCACTTCATCGGTTTGCTGGTACAGCGGCAGCTCACGGGTGTCGTCTTCAAGTGCATTGACCAACTCGATGAAGCGGCGCAGTGAGTTGGCGGCACGGCCAGCCAGCACCTGCTCTTCCAGCAAGGCAATACTGGCTTGCCACATCGTCGCACCGCGGTCACGGGCCGCCATGCGGATAGTTTCAAGGGTGCGATCACCCAAGCCACGAGTCGGGGTATTCACTACGCGTTCGAAAGAAGCGTCATCATTACGGTTAGCAATCAGGCGCAGGTAGGACAGGGCATCCTTGATTTCCTGGCGCTCGAAGAAGCGCATGCCGCCGTAAATGCGGTATGGCATCCCGGCCTGGATCAAGGCCTCTTCCAATACCCGCGACTGGGCATTGCTACGGTAAAGCAGGGCAGCTTCGCTCAGCGCACCGCCCTGATCACGTAGCTCTTTGATTTTGCCAACCACAAAACGGGCTTCATCCAATTCATTGAAGGCCGAGTAAATCGAGATCAACTCACCTTCAGCACCATCGGTCCATAGGTTTTTGCCCATTCGCTCATTGTTGTTGGCGATCAGGCCGTTGGCCGCTTTTAGGATATTGCCGGTCGAGCGGTAGTTCTGCTCAAGGAAGATAGAACTCGCCCCCTTGAAGTCATTCAAGAAACGCTGGATGTTCTCCACCTTGGCACCACGCCAGCCGTAGATAGACTGGTCATCATCACCCACAATCATCACGTTGCAGTCCGGGCCGGCCATCAAGCGCAGCCAGGCAAACTGGATGTTGTTGGTATCCTGGAACTCATCCACCAAAATGTGCTTGAAACGCGCTTGGTAGTGCTCGCGGATATGCTTGCTGCGCTGCAGCAGCTCGAACGCACGCAGCAACAGCTCGGCAAAATCGACCAAGCCGGCACGGTCACAGGCTTCCTGATAGGCGGTGTAGAGGCGTAACCAGGTCTGCTCGACCGGATCATTGAAGGTATCAATGTGCTGTGGTCGTAGCCCCTCGTCTTTTTTCTCGTTGATGTACCAGGCCGCCTGGCGCGCAGGCCACTGCTTCTCGTCCAAGTTCTGGGCTTTGATCAAGCGACGCAGCAAACGCATCTGGTCTTCGGAATCCAAGATATTGAAGTCTTCCGGTAGGCCGGCATCAAGATAATGGGCACGCAGCATACGGTGACAAAGGCCGTGAAAAGTACCATTCCACATCCCGGCCGACGAGCCATGCATCAACTCATTAATTCGGCCACGCATTTCGGCAGCAGCCTTGTTGGTAAACGTCACCGACATGATGGAGTAAGGCGAAGCCTGCTCTATCGTCATCAACCAAGCAATGCGATGGACCAAGACCCGGGTCTTGCCACTACCGGCGCCGGCCAAAACCAGGTGGTTACCTAACGGTGCTGCCACCGCCTCGCGTTGTTTGTCATTCAGGCCATCTAACAGAAGTGAAACGTCCATCGCTCTCTACTGGTTATTTATACAATGGTGATGATTA
>NZ_JACSOF010000137.1:0-17612 GCF_014349205.1 Photobacterium sp. BZF1 | reverse complement strand
CAATCAGCGATACGCGTTAATTAAGCAGCGGCTTTTAGCACTTTGTCTTTCTTTAGTTCGCCTACAGGCAAGATAGTGCGACCGTACTCGTTGTTCAGTACTTGCGCCATTGCGAAGTAGATAGCACTTGCACCACAGATGATCCCTTCGAAACCAGCGATAGTACCGATCAGGGTGCTGCCAGTGAAATCACGCGCAGCCAATAGGAAGAACAGTACAGTCAGTGAACCGAACACGAACTGCTTAGCACGTGGGTAGCACAGTGAACCAATGAACATGAAGCCAGTGAAGATGCCCCATAGCAGTAGGTACCAACCCATGAAACTTGCAGGGCTAGCAGGTAGACCCATGTAAGGCATTACGATTAGGCCAACCAGTGTCAGCCAGAATAGACCGTATGAAGTAAATGCAGTCGTACCGAACGTGTCACCACGCTTGAAGCACATCATGCCTACGATAACTTGGCTCAAGCCACCGTAAAAAATACCCATAGCTAGGATCATCGAATCAATTGGGAAAAAGCCCGCATTGTGGATGTTCAGAAGGATGGTAGTCATACCAAAGCCCATAAGACCTAGTGGTGCTGGGTTAGCTAGTTTCGTAGACATGTTTTCCTCAAATAGGAGTAATTCAACAAAAGTGATAAAGATTAAAATTTGGGTGCATCAATCAATGCGCGGCGAATTCTAAAGGACGCTGACAGGCAAATCAAGCCAAAACCCGTGCAAAACTTAACCAAACTCAAAAAAAATTGGAACTTTCTACTTTTATATAAAGTCATTTTTAATCTTCAAATATAACTAAGTGTTAGCAAATGTGATTCCTAGACATCTAAATCATTCACCCAGAAGAATAAAATCATTAAAAATCATAAAGTTAAAATCAAAGCAAAACCACCCGCCTGTCATAATCTGTCATAAACCCGCTTTTCCTCACTCACAACCACCGGTTATCTCGATTCATAAGATTACAGGCACAAAAAAAGCAGCATCACTGCTGCTTTTTTATAACTGTTCAATAATTACTCATGATATAAAGGCAATATTAAATCTCCAGCTCATCACCCTCTATATTGCTACTCGTGGCAACCGCACTGTTATTGTCTTCTAATCCCTCAATTTCAGACCCTTGTTCCTCTGCACCTGTAGGGTTACCAGCAGCAACCTTGCCGCGAGTGACTTGTTCGCTTTCATCAGTCTGCAGTGACTCTGCCAAGTCAGAGCTATCTTGTGGTGAAATCTTTTCTGGGGATGAAACCGGTGGAGCGACCGCTGATAACTGAGCTTGAAGTATCGCAATCTGTTGGTTTTGAGCCTGAATCAACCCTTTTAAGGTTTCTAGCTGGGTCTGTTGCTGGTTAGGCTGTTGATTACGACTGGCTATTTCATACTGCTCACGCGTCTCAGCAGCTTGTGCACTTAGACGTTTGGCTTGCTCAGCGAGCGGGCGGTCACGTAGATCCGAATCATTCAGCGCTTTCGAGATACCCAGCAGCTTCCCTTCCATGACAAGAATATAGCTTTCATATTCATCACGGTTACGATCTCGAAGGTATTTGACTTCCTCAGCAATGTGGGCCGCATGGGCAAGCTCAAACTCAATGGCTGAGACAACTTGATTAATGGCATCAAAGGCACGCGGCTCTTTATCGATGAGATCTTTACCCGCTTTGATTTCCTCTTCTACCCTCGCGTAACTGAGTGGTGCGTAATAACGCACATCCTCGCGGCGCAACTGGCGTAAAGCTTCTTCTTGTGGGGTAATATAAATACGTTTGATGACCCTGACTTCCAGGCTCTTAGCTCGGGAGAGAAATTCAGTCTGCTCATCTCGGGCACGGTTTAGGTCGCCGCGAGCGACAAATGCAAAAAGGTTGCCGTAAAACCGATTGAGCCTAACAAACTCACTGCGGTAATGGGCATTGGCATCAATTGAATTGAGATAAGCCAGTTGGACCATCGCAGGCTCAAGCACCTTGTCGGCTATCTTCTTAAGCTCGACTAATTCGGTATGGTTGTTTTCTACTACCTCAATGTCACTATAAAAACGATCAAGGTATGTCACTGACGAAAATAACGAATAGCTCTGATTGGCAAGTTCTGGAGACGACTGGATATCTTTGAACAGATTATCTGCTCGTTGCCAACTTTCCATCATAGTGGCATATCTTTCCGGCGCATATAACTTCAAATCTTCTGCGTCGACAAGAGTATTGCGCCAGTGGCGATGCACTTTAGTGGCAGACTGAAGTACGCCTTCTACATTTACTTCCGATGGTAAACCGCTGTCATTATCTGGCGTGCTGGAGCAGCCAGCGAGCAAAGCAGCAAGCAACACCATGCTGGCTACTTTCCCAACATACTTCATAGATTCGTGTTCCGGTTCTTTTCCAGCCTGAATGTGCCAGGCTGGTTATTATTGTCTTTTCTATCGATACTATTCTATCTGACTCAATGTTTTATAAAAAGTTCATCAATGACTTTCGGCAGGTTTTGATTGAAATTTGACATAAGGTCAACTTTTTCGCGTTTTTTACCATCAATTTGCCAAAAAACGTTTACCTACTTAAAAAGCGTGAAGTGAAAACTATAATGCCTTGGCATTTATTTCAGGCTAAAACCTTTTCCTTCAATAAACTGCTTCATAAACGGGCGAGCTTCTTTATTTAGCGTGCCTGAGATTTGTTCACTCCAAGACATATCTTTATTTCCACCGGTACGGCTTTGGTAATATTGCCTTACGTGTTGGTCGTAACTGGCAAGCTTATCCATATCCACCGGGGAGTAACTGTTTTCATGTACCACAATAGAACGTGGTAGGCGTGGCTTCACCTCTGGAGACTGTGCAGGATGACCAAGGCAAAGACCAAAAAGCGGTAACACATGCTGAGGCAAAGACAGTAATGTCGCGACTTTGTCTGGATTGTTTCTCAAACCACCAATGTACACGCCACCCAGGCCAATGGACTCAGCGGCAAGCAATCCGTTTTGCGCCATAAGTGCTGCATCTACCGCACCAATAAGGGTTTGTTCGGTAAAGCCCAGTTTAGCGTCTGGGTAAATTTGTTGGTGGCGATTGTAATCGGCGCAGAAAACAAAGAACTCAGCGGCGCTGGCCACATATTCCTGGCCACCAGCATATTCAGCCAACAGCTCTCGCATATCAGGATCGGTAACCCGAATGATGCTGACACACTGAATGAAACTAGAGGAAGACGCTGCTATTGCGCAATCCAAAATGGTATGACGCTGACTATCACTAATCGGTTGGTCAGTAAATTTTCGGATAGAACGGTGCTGTAAAATAGTTTCGATCGTCTGGTTCATACATATCCCTATAACAGTGAGCCTCACGGTGAGTCATTCACTCTAGCATAGCCCCACTATTTCGCCCCACTGTTATATGGTTACAAGGAATAACCGGGATCGAATATTAATTTTCCTGACTGTAAAGATCGTCTTGTGATCTTGAGTCTTTAACTTTGCATTGGCAAATTTGGTTAAGGATACTCATCAGGCGATCTTTATTCAGGGGCAGCGGATTGCCTTTGATTGAATTTGATAGCAATGCATCTTCCGCCACTTCGTCAAACAACACATCACAAAATCCATACTCAGTAACAGAAGGCAATTTCAATCGCTTCAACGTGCGTTTAGTCCAATCTATACCATCGACAATTTCGGCATTCATTCGACCGGTCAAGATACACGCTAACTGGCGGTATCGATTGAGCACATCCGCCCTACCCGCTTCACGTGCAGCCAAGACATTTTCCTGCATGACGTAAGGGGCTAACTGGGCAGTGATAAGACCATGGGGCGCATGAAGCCTACCGCCAAGTGATGAGGCCAAACCATGGGCAGCCCCCAATTTAGCATTGGCCAATGCCATGCCTCCGAGCATGGCGGCAAAAGCCATATCAGATCGGGCCCGGGGATCATCATCCTCACAGGCTGCGAGAATTGCCCCAGAGAGGCGCCTCAGGCCTTCCTCACACACCATATCGGTTAACGGGTTGGGTTCGCCACACACATAGGATTCCATCAAGTGGGTAAAGGCATCCATCCCACAACAACCTGACATTATCGGATCCATGCCATAGGTGAGAGTCGGATCAACAATCGCTAAATCAGGCAGCATATCTGGGCTTCGTAGGCCCACTTTGACATTTTCCTGCGCCGAGCGTAGAACCGCACTTTTACTGACTTCAGCCCCCGTTCCAGCAGTCGTAGGTATTGCGATAAATGGAATGGGTTTGGCTTGCAGGGGAACATTACGCCCCACAACTTCAACATAATCGTACACACTGCCTTGGTTAGGGATCAGCGCAGCCAAAGCCTTGCCGGTATCAAGTACACTGCCGCCTCCAATAGCCAGTACCATATCCGGTCGAAACTTCCGTCCCATAGCAGCCATCTCTTCGACCATGGCTATCAATGGCTCACCGTGAACAGCCACTTGCTGATAGCGCATTCCTTGTTGCTTGAAATAGCTGATTAATGGTTCGGCCCGGGCACTGTCTCGCCCCGTTACCAACAGCACGCTATAGCCAAACTGATTGAGTGTTGATAGCGAGTTATTCAGTGCGCCTTCCCCGAAAATAATTCGAGTGGCCGTCATAAACTGAAACATAGGCACTCCATTCCGTATTTTTGATTAATTATTATCGAGTGTGCCCCGATGCTCATTCCTGTTTTTGATTCTGAGCAACTTTTCCCCATTGAATCACGGTCTGGTCGCGATACTCTGCGAGCTGTCACATTTCAAACTAGCAATCAATTTTTTGCTATCCACGTATTAGCGGCACAGTAAATATGTCCAAATCTAGCCAAGCCAATAAAAGCATTAGCTATCAAAAAGATAATCGCCAATACATCATCATTGCTACCAATGTGTTTCAGAGTAAATATTAATCAGAGATATTTTAATGTCATTTTTCTGCTGTCACAAAAGTGACCAAAGGTTTAAATATTACTGTCATTTGTGAATGACATTCTGCCCCCAGCTTAAAAAAAGGCAATGACGCCATTAGGTTATTTCCAGGGGATTAAAATGAAAAAAGCAGCATTGGCATCAGCAATCTTATCGACTTTTTTATCCGGTACTGCAAGTGCCGCCACGGTTTACCAAGATGATTCATCATCACTCAGCGTTGGTGGTCGTGCTGAGGCAAGATTCAACATCTCAGATGAAAATAAGTCAGATGAAAATGACTCTTTTGAAGATAAAAGCCGTGCCCGTGTGAACCTAAAAGGTAAAACACAAATCGCGGAAGGCCTTGGTGCGTTCGGCACTTATGAACTAGAAGTGAATTCAGGTAAAGACCAAACACTGGATACCCGATACCTGTTTGCCGGCCTTGATACCGATTTTGGTGCAATCTCTTACGGCCAGCAAGACTCAGCGCAAGTTATCCTTACAGATTTCACTGATATCCTAGCCACATTCGGTGGTGATGCAGCCGACCTTATCGATGGCAACAAAGACAAGCGCGAAAATAACTTTGTCTACTCAGGCTCTTTCAACGACCTGACGGTAACAGCAAACTACATCGCCAATGATGAGAAAGACAGTGACACATACGGCATCTCATTTGTGTATTCCTTGCCAATGGGCCTAGACCTCGGTGCTGGTTATGTCGATGGGAAAAAAGATAATGTCGATACTGACCAATACAACCTAACCGCAGCCTATACCTATAATGATTTTTATATTGCCGGTCTCTATGCAGGCGGCTCTGTAGGCGATGCTGATTTAACCGCTTATGAAATAGCAGCCGCCTACAAATACAACCAGTTTACTTTCCAAGGTGTATACAACTACCAAGAAATCGACCCTAAAGGTGGCTCTTCCGAGGATAATGTGGATTATTTTGCTATTGAAGGTATCTACAAGTTCAACGGCAACTTCCGTGCCTATGCTGGCTACCTATTCGAGCAGCTTGATAATACAGATGACCAATTCCAAGCTGGCGTTCGCTACGATTTCTAAGCTGGGCTTAACCGACTAAACAGACTTACCATCGCTTTCGAATAATACCGGGCATTTAGCCCGGTATTATTTTTTCGTCGCATTTCCCTTCAATCGGTTTTGTCTATCGCTGCAAGAGATAAATCCCTCTTTCTCATCACCGCCAGTCACGATATAGTAACGCTATTAAATTTAAGGAGAGTCGTTATGTTCGTTGTTATTTTTGGCCGTCCGGGTTGCCCATTCTGTGTCCGTGCAAAGGATCTTGCTGACAAACTAAAAAAAGAACGTGAAGATTTTAACTACCGCTATGTAGACATTCACGCGGAAGGCATCAGCAAAGCTGATCTAGAAAAAACAGTAGGCAAGCCAGTTGAAACTGTGCCGCAGATCTTCGTTGATCAAGAGCACGTTGGCGGTTACACCGACTTCGAAGCATACGCAAAAGAAAACCTAGGCCTGTTCCAGTAAGCACTAGGCAACAAGTTTAGTAACATTTTCTTAAAAAGGCTGAAATATCAGCCTTTTTTATTATCTATTGCTTTAATTGCCAGCAAATTAATTCGAAAATTTTCTGTTAATGGTGATTATTTTCGGTATGCCGAGAACATAAAATCAGCTAGAATTTCACCACTTTGTCGCTGGTCACTCTTCTCGGAAAAAAACTGTTGTGAATATCGATGTCGCCGCACTCTTACATCAGAATGATATTCTGTTGCTCTTTGTGGTACTTGCTGTTGGCCTTTCGGCCGGAAAGATTCGCATTGCGAATATGCAACTAGGGAACTCTATCGGGGTTCTGATTACTGCCCTGCTTTTTGGTAATGCCGGTTTTACCTTTGACGCCGAGGCACTGAACATCGGCTTTATGCTGTTTATCTTCTGTGTCGGAATCGAAGCGGGTCCCAACTTCTTTGGTATCTTTTTCCGTGACGGTAAACACTACTTAATGCTGGCGCTGGTCGTTATTCTGTCTGCGATATTCATCACGGTGACCATGAGCAACTATTTGGGGCTCGGCTTAGGCCTAAGCACCGGTTTGATGGCTGGTTCTCTGACGGCAACGCCTGTTCTGGTAGGGGCTAAAGATGCCTTGGCGAGCGGCTTATCCAGTATTTCCGATCCTGACAGCATTCAGCAGATCATAGACAGCATCAGTGTTGGCTACGCTATGTCCTACTTGATTGGTTTGGTCAGTGTCATTGTACTGGCAAAACTGATGCCCAAATTACAGAAGCAGAACCTGGCAGAATCATCACAGCAAATTGCCCGTGAACGCGGTATCGGTGAAAGCGCCCAGCGTAAGGTATACCTGCCGATCATCCGTGCTTACCGGGTAGGCCCTGAACTCATCAACTGGATTGACGGCCGAAACCTACGTGAGTTGGGGATCTACCGCCAAACAGGCTGCTATATAGAACGTATCCGCCGTAACGGTATTCTGGCTAACCCGGATGGTGACGCGATTTTGCAGGAAGGCGATGAAATCGCACTGGTGGGTTACCCTGATAGCCATGCCCGCCTTGACCCGAGTTTCCGCAACGGTAAAGAAGTATTCGACCGTGACCTACTCGACTTGCGTATCGTTGAAGAAGAGATCGTGGTAAAGAATGACAGTATCGCTGGCAAACGCTTGTCCGAGCTAAACCTGTCGGAATATGGCTGTTTCCTCAACCGCGTTGTCCGCGCGCAGATTGAAATGCCGATGGATCACAATATCCTGCTGAGTAAGGGGGATATTCTCCAGGTCAGTGGTGAAAAAAGCCGTGTCATGGGGCTTGCCGAGCGCATTGGTTTCATCTCGGTACACAGCCAGATTGCCGACTTGCTGGCATTCTGCTGCTTCTTCATCATTGGTTTGCTTGTGGGCACTATCACTATGACTTTCGGCCAGATCGCGTTTGGCCTTGGTAGCGCTGCCGGCCTATTGGTTGCGGGAATTACGCTTGGCTTCCTACGAGCCAACCACCCAACCTTCGGCTATGTACCGCAAGGGGCGCTGAACATGACCAAAGATCTCGGCTTGATGGTCTTTATGGTCGGTATCGGCCTGAGCGCTGGTTCGAACCTGTTCGACTCCCTGTCACAAGTTGGCTTGGCGGTATTCTCGGCAAGTTTGATGGTAAGTGTCATCCCTGTCGTACTGGCTTATCTCTTCGGTGCCTACATACTCAAGATGAACCGTGCTTTGCTGTTCGGTGCCATTATCGGTGCACGTACCTGTGCCCCAGCGATGGATATGATCAATGAGCATGCCCGCAGTACCATTCCTGCCCTGGGTTACGCCGGCACCTATGCTATCGCCAACGTCTTGTTGACGATAGCCGGTACCCTCTATGTTATCTTGAGCTGATAACAGAAACCCCTTCACGAACAACGTGCCCTCTGCAGAAACTGCAGGGGGCATTTTTTTGCTCAGCATGCGTCAGTCGAGTCAGCACAGATTCAGTCCTTTTCATCTAAGCTATAGAGAGTAAAAACTCATCCTATATCCCTGATTAGCACCACAAATTGCTAGGAAATATTCGCCACTTCACTCTCTATTCAGTATATTGATTGAATAGATAGAAAAACTATTGGTAATCAAAACTATGCGTATCCTTATTGTTGAAGACGACCCGATTCTAAGCCACCACTTGAAATCTCAGCTGAGTGAGATGGGTCACCAAGTTCAGTGTGCCGGAACCGCTGAAGAAGGCTTATTTTTTGCTCAAGATTACCCAAATGATGTGGCTATCGTTGATATCGGCCTGCCCGATCGTGATGGTATTAGCCTAATCAAAGATATGCGTGAGAAAGGCCTGCGCCTACCCATCCTTATTTTGACTGCCCGCTCCAACTGGCAAGATAAAGTGACCGGGCTTGAAGCCGGCGCCGATGACTATCTCGTCAAACCTTTCCAAAAAGAAGAAATGGTCGCTCGACTCAGTGCACTGGTCCGCCGCAGCGCAGGCTTTGTGAAGCCTGAAATGACCGCCGGTGACATTCGTGTCGATCTCCTTGCTAAACAAGTTTTCATCCAAGAGAACCTACTTGAGCTGACCGCATTTGAATACGACCTCTTGGAATACCTAATGCGCCACAGCCGCCAGGTAGTATCAAAACAGCGCCTGCTAGATGTGCTTTATGAAGATCAGGAAGGTGATCCGAATACTATTGAAGTGATGATCAGCCGCCTGCGCAAGAAGTTCACCAATAACGGTCAGGAAAATCCAATTTCGACTATCCGTGGCCAAGGTTATATTTTCGAACTTCAAGCACAGTAATGAAGAGAATTATTCAACCAAGGCTACGTCGCCGGGTCCTTGTCACCTCGGTGGCGATTATCGTGCTGATCACTTCGGCCCTTGCCGGGGTGATCAACCAACTTTATAGCCAAAGTTACATGGCGGCCTACTCGTCTGAACTGGTTGCCCAGATGCCGATGGTTGTTGCTCAGCTTAACCGCGCGGGCCTGATCAAAGATGTCGATAAATGGATAGATTCGGTCGATCCTTCGGATACCGACTATATGTCCGTAGTCTGTGATAAAACCGATCACACCATTTGGCTATCAGAAGAAGCGAAAGAAGCCAATATTGGTGATATCTGCAGCGAGCTACCCGATAACATACCTGTTCCTACTCTGGTTGAGACCCATCAGGGCGACAGTTATATCGCCTACAACATGAGTCAGGAGCGCGAGGGGGGCAACATCTACCAGTTAGTTGTCCTTCGTTCGGGCGACTCCTATGTCTCTTCCCTTGGCCAGTTGCACAAGCGCACCACTTTTTATCTCGGGCTGTTTGTACTTATTGCGATTGCCTTCTTGATTGCCGCATTCCACTGGAGCTTCCAGCCACTGCGTAAAATGGCATCGCAGCTGGATCAAATGACAGATTCCAAGCGTGACAAGCTTGATGACGATTTTCCGATGGAATTGCAGGATGTGACCTTGGCTCTCAACCGCCTGATTGAGATCAGTAATGCGCAAAAAGGCCGCTACCGCCATGCCATGGATGATTTGGCACATAGCCTAAAAACCCGCTTGGCGGCGACCAATGCTTTGCTTGACGACAAAGAAATCCCTCGGTTTGAGCTGAACCAGCGGGTGATGGAGCAAATCAGCCAGATGGATGAACTTGTCCAATACCAGCTAAAGCGTGCCATGATAGGCCAGCAAGGTCTGCAGAAGGACAAAACCGAGTTAAAGCCGCTGACTGACAGTTTCAGCCGCTTGCTCAGTAAGGTCTATACCGAAAAGGATGTCGCTTTACGCAGCTTCTTTAACGACAAGCTGACGCTACCGGTCAACCGCAGCGATTTGATGGAATTGCTGGGTAACCTGCTGGAAAATGCCTATCGCTTCTGTATTGCCGAAGTGCGGGTCATTGTTCAGGAAAAACCAGACCGTTACATCATCATTATTGAAGATGACGGACCCGGTGTACCTGAAGAAATGCGCGAAGCGATATTCCAGCGCGGAGTGCGTGCCGATCAGCTCAACCCTGGACAAGGGATTGGCCTATCAGTCTGCCACGAAATTGTGATGAGCTATAAAGGGACCATCCATGTCAAAACTGCATCGATTGAAGGCGCTGCCTTTGTGATTGAGTTGCCAAAGGATTGATACCCAGCCCAAGCAATTGAAAACATAAGCACAAAAAAACCGCCAGTTCTGGCGGTTTTTTTATTTGGTGTTCAAACCAGCATTAGATGTCTTGAACATCAAACTCAATGGCTGGGTTCACATCGGCGTCGTAATCAACCGCTTCGATGCCAAAGCCAAACAGTTTCAAGAACTCATCTTTGTACTGCTGGTAATCAGCAACGTCAAATAGGTTCTCGTTGGTTACGGTTGGCCACAGGTCACGACAGTGCTTCTGGATATCTTCACGTAGTTCCCAGTCATCCAAACGCAGACGGTTTTCACCATCTACTTCAGGCGCGCTGCCATCTTCTTTGAACAAGCGCTGGGTGAACATACGGTGGATCTGCTCCATACAACCTTCGTGTACACCTTCTTCACGCATCTTCTTAAAGACCATCGCGATGTAAAGAGGCATAACAGGGATCGCCGAGCTCGCCTGAGTCACAACACTTTTCAGTACAGCAACGTTAGCAGAACCGCCCGTCGCTGACAGTTTGTCGTTCAGCTCGGTGGCTGCGCGGTCCAGATCCATTTTTGCCTGGCCCAGAGCACCGTGCCAGTAGATTGGCCAAGTGATTTCAGTACCGATGTAGCTGTAGGCAACAGTCTTACAGCCATCAGCCAGCACACCAGCTTCAGACAGGGCATTGATCCACAGTTCCCAATCCTGACCACCCATAACGGTAACTGTATCAGCCACTTCCTGCTCAGTCGCAGGTTCAATGCTCGCTTCAATCAGTACATCTTTGTTGGTATCAACAGCCGTTGCCGTGTAGGTTTCCCCCATCGGCTTGAGCGTAGAGCGAATCACTTCGCCTGTATCCGGCATTTTACGGACTGGAGATGCCAGTGAGTAAACCACCATATCAATCTGACCCAGATCTTCTTTGATCAGGTCAATCACTTTCTGTTTTGCTTCGTGAGAGAACGCATCACCATTCAAGCTCTTGGAATACAGGCCTTCTTCTTTGGCAAACTTGTCGAATGCAGCAGAGTTGTACCAGCCAGCTGTACCCGGTTTCTTTTCAGTACCCGGCTTTTCGAAGAACACACCAATAGTTGCAGCACCGCCACCGAATGCAGCAGCAATACGCGAAGACAGACCGTAGCCGCTTGATGAACCAACCACTAGTACACGCTTAGGGGCATTGGCAATTGGGCCCTGTGCCTTGGTGTATGCAATCTGCTCTTTGACGTTTTCCTCACAACCCACTGGGTGAGTCGTTGTACAAATAAATCCACGAATTCTAGGTTTGATGATCATTTTCAACTTCCCTTACACAATTGACAGTAGGATAAAAGGTAAATGACAAAATCGCATTAAATTTATGAGCGAAAACGCTAAATTGAGCAGTGGTTGGAGGTGTTCCGCGCGGAAAATCACAGAAATAGAACAAAAAAAGTGCCACGCGATTGCGTGGCACATGGGAGACACCAGGTTTATTGTTCAAAGGCCATAAGCCCTAGGCTGCTTTTCCCGGTTGCAAGCTGCCTTTTTTGAAGTGTGCAGCAGAGAAATGGTCGACCTGAATCGCTCTCTGCCTTAGTTGCTCAGCATTCTGCATCTTTTTCACTTCGGCTTCTGTGACGATGCCCGCATCAAGAGCAATTTGTAACTTCTCTGTTAACGGAACCTTGCGCGGGATCTCACCAGCTTTGACGGCCTTGGCAATCTTACGCTCAAGATCTTTTACCTCGTACATGGCCACAAAGGCACGTTCCATCAGACCTACCGGATCGTCCTCATGTTTGCCGACATAACAAAGATGAGTCAGGCGGTCACGCTGCTTGCCAGGACGCATTAATAGCTTGGCTATCTGCACTGACACGTCATCTTTTGGTGCCGCATAATGAATACCCAGTGGGAACAGCAAGGTGCGCAGCAGACGGCCAATACCCTTACGCGGGAAGTTCGCCAGTACTTCGTCAAATGCGACGCCACACTGGTGCAAGCAGTGCTGCAAGCCATAATGGACAAATGGCAGATCTTGTTGCTGTCGGCCTTCGTCTTCATAACGCTTAAGCACTGCAGAAGCCAGGTACAGGTGACTCAACACATCACCCAAGCGTGCTGATACCATCTCGCGTCGCTTCAACTCCCCACCCAGGCTCAACATGGCAAAATCAGCAGCGACGGCCAGCGCCCGGCTCATACGTGACAACTGCTTATAGTATTTCGCTGTTTCACCGCTGACCGGTGAGCTATTGAAGCGCGAACCACTGAAGGCGTTGAGTAGTGATTTACTGACATTACCTACCGCAAAGCTGATATGGCTAGCCAACAATTTATCGAAATCCTTGGCCCCTTCCCTGCTGTCCGGGTTGGCCGCCGCTTCCATCTCGCTCAGAACGTATGGATGGCATCGGGTTGCCCCCTGGCCGAAGATCATCAGGTTTCGGGTCAGGATATTGGCCCCTTCTACCGTAATGGCTACCGGCATACCAAAGTAATGGTGGCCGATGTAGTTCATTGGCCCAAGCTGGATTGCACGGCCTGCGTGGACGTCCATGGCGTCATTGAGGATAGTACGGGCCATTTCTGTCATATGGTACTTAGCAATCGCTGTCACGATTCCCGGTGTTTCATCCATATCGAGGGAAGTCGTCGTCAGGGTCCGGGATGCTTCTAGCATATAGGTGAAACCACCAATACGCCCCATCGCCTGCGCAACACCTTCGAAGTTACCAATCGACATACCGAACTGCTTACGTACATAGGCGTAGGCGCCTGTTGTCCTAGCTGTAAGATGACCAACAGCGGTACCGAGTGCCGGCAGTGAAATACCACGGCCAGCTGACAAACATTCCACCAGCATTCGCCAGCCACGACCGACATAATCCTGTCCGCCAATGACCCAGTCCATCGGGATAAAGACATCTTTACCACGGGTCGGGCCATTCATGAATGCTAGGTTGAGCGGGTCATGGCGCTCACCAATTTCAACACCAGGGTGATCCGCCGGGATCAACGCACAGGTAATGCCTAGCTCTTTCTTTTCACCAATCAAGCCGTCAGGATCTTGTAGCTTGAATGCCAAGCCAAGCACGGTAGCCACCGGGGCTAAAGTGATGTAACGCTTGTTCCAGCTAACACGGATACCCAAGACCTCTTCACCTTGGTATTGGTCATAACACACTACGCCCTGATCCGGGATCCCGCCGGCATCTGAGCCTGCTTCAGGACCTGTCAACGCGAAACATGGAATATCTTCACCATGGGCTAAGCGAGGCAACCAGTAATCTTTCTGCTCCTGAGTACCATAGTGGGTCAATAGCTCACCTGGGCCCAACGAGTTTGGCACCATAACCGATACGGCAGCACTCAGGCTCTTAGTGGCAATACGAGTTACGATGGTCGAGTTGGCATGGGCGGAAAAGTCCAAACCACCGTATTCTTTACCGATAATCAGCGAGAAGAATTTCTCTTTGCGCAGATACTCCCACACTTCTGGTGGCAGATCCTTATCTTCCTGGACAATCTGATAGTCGTTCAGCATATCCAACAGCGGCTCGAGCTTGTTGTCGATGAACGCCTGCTCCTCGTCACTCAACTTGGGCTGCGGATAGGTCAGTAGAGTGTTCCAATTCGGATTTCCGCCAAACAACTCCCCATCCCACCAGACACTACCGGCCTCCATGGCCTCTCGTTCTGTGTCGGAAAGTGGTGGCAACACTTTCTTGAACATCTTGAATGCGGGATCACTGAGATAGCGTTTTCTTAGCTTGGTTAACGTACTCATGTTTCAGGTCCTTTTGTCACTTTTATCGTTTTTGGTTTTATTGGGTATTACATACTTCTATCTTGTTCCTGTTGGCTGTTCGCTAATAAGCGAAAGCGATTGTTCTATGGGTGCAGCAACGCCTGCTGCCAGATATGGCACCATACGCTCGATCAAATCTTCTGGTTTAACCTGACGGGAAAAATCATTTTCGGCAATCTCACACAGCGCGGTAGATGAGGCCATGGTGAAAACCGATGCACCGAGGGTGAAATGCAAGCGCCAGAATAAGGTTTCAGGGTCTAAAGAGGGATTGGCGCGGCATACCGCCGTAGTAAATAGTGTCAGTACCTGCTCGTAGCGGGTCATGATGAACCAACGCAAGTGGCCCTGGACATCGGTGTATCCCCTGCCAATTAGCGACATAAACACGGTCGCCCCACTGGCACGGTACTCATTCAGTGATAGCAATGGATCTTTGATACAACGGAAAACATCTTCCATTGAAAAATCGTCACGCGTTAGCAGAACTTCCAGCTCTGATTGCAAGGCAGGCATAAATGCCTCGAGATAGCGACCAAGAACCGCCCGGACTAAGGTTTTCTTATCGCCATAGTGATAATTGACGGACGCCAGATTCACCCCAGCTTTGCTGGTGATAGTTCGCAGTGACGTGTCTTTGAAGCCGTGTTCGGCAAAGAGTAGCTCGGCAGCATCCAGGATACGTGCCTTGGTTTCTCCCTTTCCAGCCATATTCATTCACCCGTATTAAACACTTGTTTAAACTTTACATCTAAGAAACATTTTTAACAAGTCGCAAATATACACCATGTTGTAACACATTGATAATTTCGCGGTTTAATCCAAAAGTCGTGAAGGTGATCAATCTTTTCCATGGCAGCAAGTTCACCTGCCGCAGCCATAAAAATTGTCTTAAGGCCGTCTCATGAAAAAGCGTTGAGAACAAAGCAAATAAAAAAAATCTGAGAAAGTGAAAAAAAATTGGAACAAAGTCCACATCTATGGGTCATAACTAGTGCCACTGCTTTTTCTTAGAAGACATTCTTCGAAACCCGTCCCCACTAATGGAGATGGGTTTTCTTTATTGTACGTATCAATTTTTCACGGCTTACGCCTACTTCATGATTTAAAATCATAGAGTTAAAAGTAAATCAGGTAATTTTTTAAAAAATAATGAACCAACTGAAAAATACCTAGTCCTATATAGTGACATTCAGATTAAAGACTTTCACAAATTGCTGGCCGCAAATTGCATTTACTCTTTAATCTAACAATGCCACTGCTGCTAAACTCCTAATTGTGTATATAGAGCTTTCGCCTACTGAATTTCAGTGGGCTTTTTTTTATCCCTTGCAAACGCCCCCTTGCCCCCATGTCTTAGAACCCATAGCCCATAGCCCATAGCCCATAGCCCGTAGCCATTTTCCCCAGATTTATTTAAAAAAAGAGAAATTTTTTTGAACCATTTCAATTAGGGCCAGTCATATATAGTGACATTCACATTAAAGGCGCGGAACTTAGATAAATCATCTACTTGATACGCTTCTTTAATTTATGATGCCACTGCTGCTAAACTCCTAATTGTGTATATAGAGCTTTCGCCCACTGAATTTCAGTGGGCTTTTTTTTAGCATCAGAAATTATTTTCAATTTTGTTTGAACTAATCGAAAACACGTCAGTCATATATTACATGATTCATGATTAAAGATGCGGTTCATAAGCTAATTATCAATTGCTTAACGACAAAATAGGAATGTCCTGACCTTCTTTAATTTGTGATGCCACTGCTGCTAAACTCCTAATTGTGTATATAGAGCTTTCGCCCACTGAGTTTCAGTGGGCTTTTTTTTGTTATCAGAAATTTATTTAAATTTTTTTTGAACTAATCGAAAACACGTCAGTCATAAATTACATGTTTCATGATTAAAGACGCGGTTCAGAAGCGATTTTCCAGCACTTAATGGCGAAATAGGAACGCCCTGCCCTTCTTTAGTCAGTGATGCCACTGCTGCTAAACTCCTAATTGTGTATATAGAGCTTTCGCCCACTGAATTTCAGTGGGCTTTTTTTTATTCCCTACATATGCTTACCTTCAAGCTACCTACTTGAGCCGATAAGGATTCACCCATCCAATACCATGGAATGATAGCATTCACAGCTCTGGTGCAAGTTTCAGTAGTTGGTCATATCGTAGTGTTAACGACAACCAATCGAGCGTTTTCGATGCATCAATAACTTTGCTGTTCCGCTCAACGGAATCGACGAACTCTGGCAGCGGCAAACCCGCCATCTGAGCCATCTGCCGATAATAAACTTCCCGGCTTGGATGATCAGGCGATGCTAAATGCAAAACCCGCTCACGAGGCCAACCATGGACCAATTGCACAATAGCGGCTACGCAGTCTTGTTGATGGATAAGGTTGACCTTGTCTTTGCCATTTTCAATCCCCTGACGCCCCGACAAGAAGCGTACCGGATGCCGGTTAGGACCAATGAGGCCAGATAAGCGCAAAACCACAGCCTCACTTCCCCACTCATCAAGCAGGTACTGCTCTAACTCATAATGCGCTTTACCTGACAGAGTATTGGGATGGGGCACTGTTGACTCATCAACCACACCATTACAGTCCCCATAGACTGCTGTCGTGCTAATAAAGGCGATTCTACGGCAGCCAAACTGTTTGGCCGTCGCTGAAAGTAGCTTTACTTTGGCAACCAATTCGTCCGCTGCCCCTTCATGCCGGCCGGGAGGAACATTGATAACAAGCAAGTCGGTATCAAAGAACTGCGTTATCTGTGGTGTAAGCGTCTCCGGGTGAACTAAGGTTTGTGGAAGCGAAAGAGCTACACCATGAATACCTTGTTCTACCAACTTATCCGCTTGCTCTGGCGCTTGCTTGCTGCCCCATGTTTCAATCCCTAGTTGAGCTAGATGCTCGGCCAAAGGTAGCCCAAGCCATCCACAACCACATATACTGACCTTGTTAATTTTTCCCTGCTTCATCCCCTTCTCCTGTTACCAACCACCTGAAAGTCTTTTTCAAATAGCTGCTCAAAACTTCAACTGGATTTATTTCAACCTGTAAATTAATTCCCGCGCACTGAAAATTAGCTACAGAAAAACACGATATCAGCCCTTCAAACCGTAATTTTGATTAAAAATCTTTTCAGTTCTGAAAGAAAAAACTCGATCTTTGTCAAACTATAATAAAAAGAGAAAGCGATATTCATGGATTTACTAGGAGCAGATCCATGAAAAGTAGTATAGTTT
>NZ_JACSOF010000136.1:0-17853 GCF_014349205.1 Photobacterium sp. BZF1 | reverse complement strand
GTTTAATAACTGTATTAGAATTAGTACAGCTTTCAAGAGTAATAATTAAATAAAATGTTATAAGTTAGAATTAATGCTTGTGAGGAATTTTTTGCTTTGTCAATGGCGGCAAACGATTTACTAACTCAAATATTTTTTTATCCTCACCTTGTGTTCTCATAGCGAAGGTATATTAAAGTTATGTGGTATGCATCGGGTTGAGTGAAAGGTTGATAATAGAATAATACGAAATAGTTATGGTTTAAAATTACCAACTTATGGTTTGGTTGTTAGCTGTATTCTTTTATAAATCATCAAGGGTATAATTTAAAACCTGATACACGTCTCTTGTCGGTAATATCAGATGCAACCTTGGTTCAATTCTAAAGCATGGGGCCATGAAAGGCCCCATACGGGAAGTCTTGCTAGCGTTTGTCGTTATCAAACTGTTTGATTAGCACAGAAGTATCAGCACGCTGGTAGCCACGTTGTTGTAGTTCGGCATATTTTTCATCCACCTGTTTGGCTAGCGGGAGTTCTACGCCTAGCTTTTCTGCGGCTTCGAAGCAAATCCCCAGATCTTTACGCATCCAGTCGATGGCAAAACCGAAATCAAACTCATTGTCTGCCATGGTTTTGGCGCGGTTTTCTAATTGCCAAGAACCCGCAGCACCATGCTTGAGGACTTCGGTCATCTGTTCGATATCAAGACCGGCAGATTTAGCTAAGCTAATAGCCTCTGATAGGCCTTGCAGAATACCGGCAATACAAAGTTGGTTGGCCATCTTGGTGATTTGGCCATAGCCAATATCGCCCATAAGAGTGGTTGCTTTGGCAAAGCAGTCAATCACGGGTTTTGCTTGTTCAAACACTTTGCGATCACCGCCCACCATAACGGTTAGGCAGCCATTTACCGCCCCCGCTTCACCGCCTGACACCGGTGCATCAAGGAAACTTAGCTGACAATCACTGGCTTGTTCAGCAATTTCTCTCGCCACTTCTGCTGAGGCTGTGGTGTTATCAATCAAGATGGCACCGGGTTTGGCTGACGCTAAAATACCGTCTTCACCGAGGTAGACTTGGCGTAAGTCATCATCGTTTCCCACGCAAGTAAAGATAAAGTCAGCGCCTTCTGCTGCTTCTGCTGGGGTTAATGCAAAACTGCCAGCGTAAGTCTCAACCCATTTTTCGGCTTTCGTGGTGGTACGGTTATACACGGTGACATGATGGCCAGCATTGGCAAGGTGTCCAGCCATCGGGAAGCCCATAGTGCCTAGCCCGATAAATGCAATTTTATGTGATGTCATTAATTCGCTTCCCTTAAAAATTTACGTTTGCCGATAATGGTAACGATGGGGTAATAGAGGTTTTTCAGTATCTTGCATTAGCATGAGAAATGCTACCGATTAGCTTCGATATATAGCACAACACATGTTGTCAAAAAATAACTAAAAAAATGTGGGCAAGCGCAATCTTTTCTTGTGAATCTCTAGCACTGGCCCTATTATGCGGAAAGTTATTCTGTAAATGGCCGTTTTATGCTGGCTTCTGTGCTAAGAATTTTGATGTTGATAGTGTGTTTGGGATTTGCGTGGCCTAGCCATGCAGGCTCAATTGCGCCTGTATCAGAAGCACAAGGCTTTCAGCAAGTTCGCCAGATTGTTGATAACGAAGGCTTGATGTCCATTGGGTTCTCAAAACACTTGGCCCAATCCGTTTCTTTTGCACCTTCCCAAGCTGAACTCAATGCCCTGTTAAAGTTTGATCAAACTGATTTGACTGAGGTTGTTCACGCTGGTGATCAGACACCTTCCGATAATAACCAGCACTCTAACCATGATCGCAGCCTTGATTTGGCCATTGCAGCCTCAAGCCGTTTTTCCAGCCTGTTACGGCATGATCCGGAAGACGTTGAGCCTGCTTATCAATTGGCGATTGAACTTCCTGTTGAGCCTGCTCCTAGTTTTGCCAAAGACTATCGAGTAGATATGCAGCCAGCATTGGATTGGACGCTAAATACCTCTCCCCCTTCGGGCCGGGTCTCCGGTTGGAAGGAGTCCAACCTCATCTATACCGTTTACCACCATCGCCTAACTTTGGCGTAATCCGCAAATCTATCTAGTCCTGCCTGTTGATCAGGACAAATTAACCTTGCTTGAACAGTACATAAAGTACTGCCGAGCAGGAGCGGTATTACATCTGCTTCCCTTGTTTGATGTGGGGCAGTGTGCTGTGCACCGAACGCGGTGTGCGCTAAAACAGTGGTAAAACTATGAGAAAAAAAGCCCCTCAGCGGTTATTGAATCATTATCCGGCCTGGAAATATGTTGTTCTGGTCGTCACCTTGGTAGTGATGATGCTAAGTGCTATCCCTACTTGGTACGGTGAAGATGCTGCCGTGCAAGTGTCAGCGAAGGGAGTGCCCGTCCCTGATGTTGTCCAGCTACAGAACACCTTGAAACAGCATGATATTGCGGTCAAGCGTATCGACCAGCAAGTTGATAGCACCCTGGTTGTCCTTGCCGATGAATCTCAGCAAACCCAAGCCCGAACCGTTTTGGCACAGGAAATGGGGCCAAAAAGCGATTCGCAGCTAACGTTGGCAATGACGCCTGCGGCACCTGCTTGGTTACAGGGCATGGGCTTTGCGCCAATCAAACTGGGTCTCGACCTTCGTGGTGGTGTGCAGTTCCTGTTAGATGTTGATATGAACCAGGTGTATCAAGCTCAGGCTGAACTGCTGCAGGACGAATTGCGCCAGGAATTTCGCCAGCAGGGTATTCGCAATACCCGTATTGAGTCTGTTGCTTCAGATACTTTGGTTGTACGCCTACCCAATAGCGAAGCTAACGGTAAAACCCGCCAGTTTATTCGCAAAAACTACCCTCAGTGGCAGGTAACCAATGACTCCGGCCATGGTGTTCGATTGGCACTGAAAGATGATGAACAAGCGCAGCTAAGAAACCTGACAGTTCAACAAAACCTGCAAACCATGCGTAGCCGTATCGAAGAGCTCGGTATTACGGAAGCGCTCGTTCAGCGTCAAGGTGAAAACCGTATTCGTATTGAGTTGCCAGGTGTTCAAGACCCAGCCGCAGCGAAAAGCGTTATTGGTGCCACTGCCAGCCTAGCTTTCTACCCAGTTCGTGAACTCGGTAGTGGTAGCACCATGACTATCAACGATGAGAACGGCCAGCCAGTTCGTGTTGCTCGTAAACCCATCCTAAGTGGTGATCATATTGTTGATGCCCGTGCTAGCTTTGGTGAAATGGGGATGGCCGAGGTTAACATCAACCTTGATAGCGCCGGTGGCAAGATCATGTCTGACTTCTCCCGTCAGAATATTGGTAAGCCAATGGCGACGGCATTTAGCGAATATAGCCGTGACAGTGAAGGTAATGCGGTACAAGAAAGCAAGATCATCAGTGTCGCAACCATCCAGAGCCAACTTGGTAACCGCTTCCGCATCACTGGCGCGGGCTCTATCCAAGATGCACAGGAACTTGCTCTACTACTGCGTGCTGGTTCATTGACAGCCCCCGTCACCATTGTTGAAGAACGTACTATTGGTCCAACGCTGGGTGCTGAAAATATCGAAAACGGCTTCGCAGCTCTAGCATTGGGACTTGGCCTGACACTGGTCTTCATGGCTCTTTGGTACCGCCGTTTAGGTTGGGTGGCTAATGTGGCGCTGGTCTTCAATATGGTGATGCTATTTGGTTTGCTGGCTTTGATCCCTGGGGCTGTCCTGACCCTTCCTGGTATCGCGGGTTTAGTATTGACTGTCGGCATGGCGGTCGATACCAACGTACTTATCTTCGAACGTATTCGAGACAAGTTGAGGGAAGGTCGCAGCCTGGCACAGGCTATTGATCGCGGCTTTAGTAGTGCCTTCAGCACTATCTTCGACGCCAACTTCACCACCATGATCACTGCAGTTGTACTTTACGCCGTTGGTAATGGTCCGATTCAGGGTTTTGCCTTGACGCTGGGGTTAGGTCTTCTAACCAGTATGTTTACCGGTATTTTTGCTTCCCGCGCCATTATCAACTTGGTTTGGGGTCGTGATGCTCGACGTGAGGTGCGAATTTAATATGTTGATTACAATGAAGAATGCAACAAAATGGCGTCACTTCACCAGTGTCGTGTCTATTATCTTGCTGCTTGGCTCTCTAGTGGCAATTTCAGTTAAGGGACTTAACTGGGGCTTGGACTTTACCGGTGGCATCGTGACAGAGGTGCAGACCAATAGCGCGCTTACCAGCCACGAAATTGACCAGCGGTTAGATGCCCAATTTGATCAAGATGTTAGTGTCATTGCAGCCGGTGAGCCGGGCCGTTGGGTTTTGCGCTATGCAATTCCGGAGCAGGGCGAAGCCCCGGATGTTGCCGGTGCTCTGCATTCGCTGGATGCCAATGTGCAAGTTTTGAATACTAGCATTGTGGGTCCTCAGGTCGGTCAAGAGCTGGCTGAGCAGGGCGGCTTGGCTTTGCTGGTCGCTGTGCTGTGTATTTTGGGCTATTTGAGCTACCGCTTTGAATGGCGATTGGCTTCAGGCTCCGTCTTTGCTTTGGCGCACGATGTGATCTTTGTTTTGGGCTTCTTTGCCCTAACCCAGATGGAATTCAACCTAACGGTACTCGCGGCTGTGTTGGCGATTTTGGGCTACTCACTCAATGACTCGATTATCATTGCCGATCGTATCCGTGAACTGTTGATCTCAAAGCCGAACAAGGCCATTGAAGATATCAACAACGAAGCAATCGCTGCGACTATCTCCCGTACCATGATCACCTCGGGTACGACGTTGCTGACAGTGGGTTCACTGTGGTTGTTGGGTGGCGGGGCTCTTGAGGGGTTCGCCATTGCAATGTTTATCGGTATTTTGACGGGGACATGGTCTTCTATTTCAGTTGGTACGGCATTACCTGAGTTGTTCAAGCTTGATTCGTCGCACTATAAGTTAGTGCCGGTTACGGAAGAGCCGTAACCGAGCAATATGAATAAGCATAAGAGGGCCTTCGGGCCCTTTTTTTGTTGAAAATATGGATATTTATTTCGAGCTTAGCCATATATATCCAACACGCTTGAACTGTGATAACGTCAAATGCATGGAGACTAGCGCCGAGATTGAAAGGAAAGAGACGCAACATGGGTAAGAAATCATTAGAAACCAAGATCGTAACTGCAGGACGTTCATCAAAGTGGACCCAATCACTGGTTAACCCACCGGTTAGCAGGGCTTCAACTATTGTGTTTGATTCTGTAAAAGAGATGAAGCACGCAACGGCAAACCGAACGAACAAAGCGCTGTTTTATGGTCGTCGTGGCACTAACACCCATTTTGCATTCCAGGATGCGATGGTTGAGTTGGAAGGCGGTGTTGGCTGTGCTTTATACCCATGTGGAACGGCTGCAATTACCAGCGCTATCCTGTCGTTTGTTAAAGCGGGCGACCACATCCTGATGGTGGATGGTGTCTATGAACCAACCCGCGATTTTTGTGACAAAATGCTTGATAAGATGGGGGTGGAAACCACTTACTACGATCCTATGATCGGTGAGGGGATCCGCGATCTTATCAGGCCAAATACAACGGTTCTTTTCTTAGAATCGCCATGTTCCATTACAATGGAAGTGCAGGATGTGCCGACCTTGGCACGTATTGCCCATGAGCATGACTTGATCGTGATGCTCGATAATACCTGGGCTTCTCCTATTAATTTCCAGCCATTTGAGCACGGGGTTGATATCTCAATCCAAGCTGCGACTAAATACATTGTGGGTCACTCAGATGTTATGTTGGGCACAGCAGTCGCCAATGAGCGATGCTGGGACCAATTACGTGAAAATAGCTACCTGCTTGGTCAGTGTACTTCACCGGATGACGTGTATCTCGCCATGCGTGGTCTACGCACGCTCGGCGTACGCTTGAAGCAGCATGAAGAGAACAGCATCAAGGTTGCACAGTGGTTGGCAGAGCGTGAAGAGGTCGACCATGTTCGTCACCCGGCTTTTGAAAGCTGTGAAGGGCACGAGTTTTATAAGCGTGACTTCAAAGGGTGCAATGGCCTGTTCTCTGTTGTGCTCAATCGCGGTAATACCGAAGCACTGACTGCTTTGCTTGATGGGATGGATCACTTCAGCATGGGATACTCGTGGGGTGGCTTTGAAAGTCTAATCCTCGCCAATGAGAATATTAACTCCCTGCGTACTGTCGCCAAGAAAGACTTCGCTGGCCCGTTGTTGCGTCTGCATATCGGTTTGGAGTCACCGGAAGATCTGATTGCAGATTTAGAGCGAGGTTTTGAGCGTTTAAACGCGGTGTTGAAAAAATAATTTGCCGCACACTCTGACTTAATAGAGGCCAGCTATGCTGGCCTTTTTTGTCCGGTACAGTTTGATAATGTGGCAATATCACAACCAATATCTAACTTGAGCACCGTTACCTGCAGGTTTTGGCTACTATGTAGTAAACGCTAGAGCAAAGGGGAAGTTATGAAAAAGACAGGGTATTGGGCCGCTATTGTCATACTCCCAATGACAATGCTGGGCTGTTCAAGCTCAGATCTGGAAAACTACCAGTTGTTTCCTGATGATTATGACTACGATGTGCCTTATGACAGTATCTACCATTACGGCTACAACCAAGGGTGCGAAAGTGCTTTAGGGGTTACTGGCAATTATGGCAAGGTGTTTGGCAAGGATGAAACCCTAGACGGTAGTGATACTAAGTTCAATCAAGGTTGGGATGATGGAAACTTGGCCTGCAAACAATCTAACTCTCGGATACTAATGTCGACCTCGTTTATCAACCCTTATCAGAGCTTTAGTAATAGGTATTAGAGAGTAGCGTATCGCTGTAGCTTTGTCTGGGCATAAAAAAACAGACCGGGAAGGTCTGTTTTTGGATAAGGCATTTTCATTTTGTGTTTAAGATTGACCTAGCCATGTATCGTTCTTAATCGTTAGTCACAAAGTTATATGTCTTATTTAGTTTGGTCTAGTCAGTGACTGCACTTGGCCGTCTCGGAATGAGACGGGCACTACAGCATGGACTTCTGGTAGTAATAAAAATGCATCTTCATCAGACTCATTATTCACTTCTACCACCACTTGAAGGTATTTGTTCAACGCACGCTGGAGTGCTGGGGTTGAGATCTTGTTACCTTGTTTGCCGAACTGACTGTATTGACCTTTACTGGAGTATACCCAAACGCTAAACGGGTCATCTCCTTTTTCTAGTTGCTCGATAAAATCGGCGATATTTCTCATAAAAGTCCTTTTCCCTAACCAATAACTTCGTATTGATTTTCCCATTATGGAATGAAGTTGTTATTTTTCAATTTGATTTACATGTCTTATCTAGGTTTATGTGATATTGATAGCAAAAAATTGAAACTCGACTGCATATTCAAAAAGCAATTTAACTTATCTTGTCACTTTACACCTAAATAATCGATAAACTCATCAGTAAACGTTTACAGATTAATTCCCTGAAAGAATATTATCAAGGGGTGTTTACAATCATAACTACCCCTTAAGGGGTATGAGTTATGAAATCTATTTGTGCTCAGGAGTTTGGGCAAATATGATTGTTGTAACGAAATTTTTCGGTCAGTAATTGTACATATTATGGGAGGCCACTTGGAAAAAAGTGTTTGTGCGTGGGCAATGAAGCAGCCTATCGAGCGAGAATATCATGATAAAGAGTGGGGAAGGCCAAATAAATCAGATACATATTTATTCGAGTTTCTAACTTTAGAAGGAGCCCAAGCGGGGTTGAGTTGGTACACAGTTCTTAAAAGGCGTGATGCCTATAGGGCTGCATTTGATAATTACGATATAGAAAAATTAGCTTTATATGATGACAGTAGAATAGAAGCAATTATTGACAGCTATGATGTTATAAAGCATCGCGGAAAAATCAGTTCAGTATTTCATAACGCGCGAGCGGCCCAACAGTTAATTAAAGAGTACGGCAGTCTTGCTAATGCATTATGGCAATTTGTCGATCACCAACCTGTAATTAATCACTGGCAAACAATGGCAGATATTCCAGCGTCAACAGAAACCTCTGAAGAAATGAGTCGCTTTCTCAAAAAGAAAGGGTTTAAGTTTGTTGGAGAAACTATTTGTTATGCGTTTATGCAGGCTGTGGGTATGGTCAATGACCATTTAGTGACTTGTTATTGTTACCAAGAGGTCATAGAGCATAATAAAAATTAATTTAGTATCGATAACCGATCCCTATTTTTGCGATAGGTGAGAGAAACTGGTTTGTCAGAGTGATGCAGCGTATTATGTTTTATCCACTTGACCCTCGTAGTTTGGTTTTTACGAGGGAAGTAACTATGCAGAAGTTAGGACAATGGCAGAAAATCCGGTAAAAGTAATACAGCGGGCGACGTGGGTCGGCTCAATTGCAAACGTTAGCTTGGCAGTATTAAAGATCACGATAGGTAAAATGACAGGCAGTCAGGCTTTGGTTGCCGATGGTGTACACAGCTTTTCGGATCTAATTACAGATACCGCTATCTTGATTGGTTCTCGCTATTGGACCGCCCCTGCCGATAAGGGGCATCCTTATGGCCATGGCCGGTTTGAAACCTTTACCAATATTTTTATTGGCGTCTTGCTGCTTATTGTTGGTATTGGTATCGGCTGGGATTCGCTATCGGCATTGGGTCATGAGGCCACTGCCGTGCCGGGAATGCTGGCTTTCTGGGCTGCGGTTGCTTCAATTGTGGTGAAAGAAGTGCTGTACCGTTGGACCGTTATCCAAGCCAAAAGAATTAACAGTCGCTCCCTTCATGCCAACGCATGGCACCATCGAACCGATGCTCTGAGTTCCTTGCCCGTTGCCATCGCAGTTATCGCAAACTACATCTTCCCGGATTTGCATTACCTCGATCAAGTTGCGGCCTTAATCGTCACTGCAATGATCTTAAAAGCGGCGTTTGAAATCTTGTGGCCAGCAGTCATGGAACTGACCGAGGCGCAAGTAGACGAAGGGATCGAGGAGCAGATCCAAGGTTATGCCAGTGAAGTCTCGCAGATCAAAGAAGTGCACGCCATCCGTTGTCGCCGTACCGGCAGTACAATTTTGTTGGATTTTCATATGCTAGTGGACCCAGACATGCGGGTTGAAGATGCCCATACCATCAGTGAAAACTTCAAGTCCCATATCTTGGCTCAAATTGATGAGCTGGTTGATGTTGTTATCCATATCGAGCCATATACCTGTGCTGAGCGTGTGATTAATCCGTGCTGTGAGGATAAGAGTTGTGATTAATTTGCGTATGGTTGATGGATAAAAAAGTGCTAATTCTCAAAACTGAGAAGGTGTAGCAACAACGCATTTGGCTATCTTCTTAAATGTGACCCCGATCAAATTACCTAGCGGCTATTTGGCTGCTAGGTAAGGGCTTAAAGGAGAACAGCCATGCCGTTAATCAGAATTAAGTCTTTGCCTTTCGCTCAAGAAGTGAATATTCCATCCACTCTGGGTGTGCTGTCCAAAGCGGTATCAGAAACCAGTGATATCGACTTGAAGCATGTTATGGCGACATGGGATTACCTTTCTCCTCATCACTATGCCCATAACGGTAAAGTGGTAGACTGCCAACCGGAAAAAACGCATCCCTTGCTCGTTCACCTTGTTGCGCCAAGCTTCAATACCGAAGAGCAAATTGCCAACATGCTGGAAGTGATAGCAAATACCCTGGCTGATGTGTTGCCGGTGGCTAAGGAAAACATCTTTATCAACTTTTCCCCGGCCTACAGCGATGGTGTTTACGATTCAGGGCACGTTGTTGAATGGGATGACTGAACTTATGACTCTGCCTAGCTAAAGTAATGCCTTAATTCATGATTTATTCATCAAACTGGCATAGGATGAGCACTTTTCTCATGTTATGAGTTTCAAATGTTTAAGTTGATTGCGTCTATGCCGCCTATGATAGCGTTGTCTGTTGCGATTGTTTGTGAAGTGATCGCGACATCAATGCTACCGAAAACCCAGCAGTTTACCCAAATCGTGCCGACCCTGATAACGTTGTTAGGGTACGCCGTTGCCTTCTTCATGCTTTCTGTCACTGTAAAGGCCGTTCCCATTGGGATTGCCTACGCGATATGGTGCGGTGCGGGGATCGTTTTGGTTGCCATGATCAGTTGGTTATGGCACGGCCAGCAACTTGATTTCCCCGCTCTAATCGGCATGCTGCTTATCCTGTCAGGGACTATTGTGATTAATGTTTTTTCTAGTTCAGTGAGCCATTAAGCCATTTCTCAATAGATAATGATGATCTAGCGCACAGTTTTATAAAAAGCCTGCTTAACATAAGCAGGCTTTTTTTGAGCTTTCAAACGCTTAATTATGTGTCAGATGGGGAATAGGGATATTCAGGAGCGCCCCTTTCTTGCATAGCCATGCCAATAGTAGTTATTTCTATCTTCACTAAGCGGTTTACCAGAGAGTTGTACCACGCTTGTTGAAAATGTAGCGTTTTTGTTATTGTGGGGTCGGATGTAAAGGTGGTAACTAAACATGGAATGTCTATGAGCGCACTTGAAGCAAATTTTGATGGCCTAGTTGGGCCGACGCACAACTATAGCGGACTCTCTTTTGGTAATGTCGCTTCGGCGAAAAACCAAGCTAAACCTTCCAGCCCTAAGCAGGCCGCTTTGCAAGGTTTAGCAAAGATGAAAGCCTTGTCTGATATGGGAATGGTACAAGGCGTTCTAGCGCCACAGGAAAGGCCTGATATCGCGACATTACGCCGGCTGGGATTTACCGGCAGTGACCAGTCGGTATTGGCCGCCGCAGCGAAGCAAGCCCCGCAAGTGTTGGCAGCTTGTTGCTCAGCTTCAAGCATGTGGACCGCCAATGCGGCAACTGTGTCGCCTTCGGCAGATACTCAGGATGGAAAAGTCCATTTCACCCCTGCAAACCTAATTAATAAGTTCCATCGTTCAATCGAACATGAAGTGACAGGTCGGATCCTAAAGGCGACATTCTCCGATGAGAAGCATTTTGTCCATCATCCAGCCCTACCTAGTGTCGAGCATTTCGGAGATGAAGGGGCGGCTAACCATACTCGCTTCTGCCTTGATTATGGCCAGCAAGGTGTTGAGTTCTTTGTTTTCGGACGTCATGCCTTTGATAACCGTCACCCAGCCCCAACAAAGTTTCCTGCTCGACATACTTTCGAAGCTTGTGAAGCGGTAGCAAGGCTGCACCAGTTAGATAAGGACAAGGTGGTGATTGCCCAGCAGAACCCTGATGTGATTGACCAGGGCGTATTCCACAATGATGTTATTGCCGTTGGTAACCGCAATGTCTTGTTCTGCCATGAGCAGGCTTTCTTGAATCAGCAGGCTGTCTACGATGAGTTGAACTTGAAACTATCCGGTGAAATGCGGATTGTCGAAGTACCAACTGCGAAGGTGTCGATTGAAGATGCTGTGACCAGTTACCTGTTTAACTCACAGCTCATTACTATGCCAAATGGTGACAATACCCTGATCCTGCCAGAAGAGTGCCGCAATAACCCTCGGGTATGGGCATACCTAGAGCAGCTTTTGGCAGATAAGCAGGGCATTGACGATATCAAAGTGTTCGACCTGAAACAGAGTATGGCTAATGGCGGTGGACCAGCATGCCTGAGGTTGCGGGTTGCACTTACCCAGCCTGAGTTGTCTGCGGTGAACCCAAGCACCTTGATGTCAGATGTCTTGTACGGTCAGTTAAGCAGTTGGGTCGAGAAGCACTACCGTGACCGTTTGGTTGAGGCTGATTTGGCCGATCCTTCTTTACTACAAGAGTCCCGTACTGCCCTCGATGAGCTGACACAAATCCTCGATTTAGGCTCTGTCTATCCTTTCCAACAATAATGTTCATCAAAGCAGCACAAGTTAGTGCTGCTTTTTCATCTCTTGCTATTTTATTCCTGAGAGATAGGTCTTAATTTTGCACTACCTTTTGAAAAATAAACTATTTTTTCAAATATAAGATGCCATTTTGCATCTTTTTTTGCAGCAAAATACTTATATTGTGAGTCCAAATAAAGACTATTTTCTTAGGTGATTGATATCTAATGTAAATTAGAGTTGGCATAAAACATGGTTACTTTGCCTAGTTGATTCGAGGGGGCAAAATTTCCATGAAGTACTCTTTTCATTTTTTAGCGTTACTGTTTCTTGCCGGATGTGGAGGTGGTGGGGGTGATTCTGCGTCCGGATCACAACCAGAACAGCCAACCACAACACTGCTTGGCGACAACACTGTTCCAGCCGATGCTAGGTTTCAGCAGTTTGAAAACTACCTGTTTGAAATTAACCCATCAGACTACAACTTTGCCGGCAATCGGTTGTATCTCAAGGTTTATCTGTCTTCGGGTAACGTCTTATTTTTAGGTGAAATTGATAAACAAAGTTTCTTTGCTTTTCCGATTTCCGTTCCGCTGAAAGATAAAGTGGTTAAGTTTGATTTGTTCAGTGATTTCAGTGGGGACCAGGCTATCACAGGGGAGGTGTTGCTATGATGAAACCTATTTTTACGGTCTGCCTGTTTATGCTGGCTGCGATAAGTAAAGGGTACACTGCGGAGCAATCTATTTTGCTCAAGGATACGGTCTTTCAAGGGAGTGGCAGTATCGATTTGTTTAAGGCTCGGCAGCAGAAAAATAACCCTAGTGCGGCAAGTTTAGAAGCATTAAGAGTAGAAAATAATAATGCGTTGGTATTGGCTGTTGATGTGAACGAGGCGGCTAACGGCACGGAAAAGGCTGCGAGCCAAGGTGTTGCTATAGAGTCGGTCATTCTGACGGTGGAATCTGGAGGGAATACCTTCACCTTCACCGAGTTCTCGACGCCGACTCAGTGTTTATTGGCTAAGACTGGGGAGACAGACCGCACTCTATTTTATACCTTGATTGGTAGAACCGGCTCTTCGTCATTGACGCCTAACAGTGGATGGCAGGGCACTTCTTATGATGCGGTTTTAACCATACCGGTAGACATGTCGCTTGAGAATGCTAAATCGGTAGTGGTCGATATTACTTTTTTGGAAACCAACACTTCACTGGGCGATCCGGAAGCGTTTTATGATTTTACAGCGGGGCCTGAAGACCTTGCGTTGTTGAGCCAAATTGATGCTGTAACCCTTACCGAGGAAGCTCCCGGTCAAGATGAGGCGCCTTTGGTGATCACCCAAAATCAAATCGGTAACGAAACGGATTCATGGGTGTATTATCCATCTTCCGCCGAGTACTACGTAGCAGCTTATGAGGATAATTATCCGGTTAAGAGCGATTACGATTTTAATGACTTAGTTATCGGCTATCGTGTTGGCTATGGAATGACCGGGCAGCAAGTGACCTCATTGATTGTTTACGGTTACATGATAGCGAGAGGTTCGAGCTTCACCCACGACTGGCATTTACACATCGGGCTTCCAGATACCGCTTCAGGTACAGGGACGCTTAACTTGTTCAAACCGGACTCTACAGAGCAAGAAAGCGGATACCCGCAGACATTCTCACAGGCGGGAAGCTTTGATAAACGTCTCTTGCAAGGGACGAAAACTTTGATGAATAGCCCTAGTTCAGAGTTTGCCAATACGGAAACCAATGTTGATTTGGTTAAGGGCCATAAATTCAGCGTAGCATTTGATTTTGATGCACCTATCGAACTCTCCAGTATCTCTTTACCCCCTTATGATCCCTATTTGTTTGTGCAAAACACCGGCTACGAAATTCACTTACCTGAGCATGCCTCCCGTCTAGGTACCTCAGTAAACAATGCCGAGGCGGCTGGTGGATTCAAGAATGAGCAGGGATACCCGTTTGCGATTATCATCCCTGAAGACTGGGAGCCGCCGCTTGAGCGGGAAGATCTCGGGGGGGCGTATTCGACCTTCTTAGGGTTTGTGACCAGTAATGGCGAACAACAGGACAATTGGTATACCGCTCCGTCACAAAATAAAATCAAGCAAATAGGTAAGGCCTTTTGGAAGTGGGATTGAGACAAGCTTTTATTGTGGAAATCACCCAATAACTTGACCTTAAACTTATTGCGCAGGGATAATATGACAAAACCTATAGGCTAAGGGTTACCTTGGCCTGTAGGTTTACTTGTTTAACTTAGATTGCCCGTGACGGAGTCGAAATGGCGAAACTATCCCTTCAAGAGCAGATGCTAAAAGCTGGTCTTATTGACAAGAAAAAACTGAAAAAAGCGGGCAAACAGTCCAAGAAGTCTCGTACTCTGCGAAACGAAGCTAAAGCGGCTGTTGAAGCCAATAAGACTGCCCAGTTGGAGCAGGACAAAGAACTGAACCGCCAGAAGCAGGAAGAAGCCAACAAGAAGGCTATCGCCTCACAAGTTAAACAGCTGATCGAAATGAATAAGATCGATCTTGCTGATGGTGATATCGGCTACAACTTTACCGATGGTACATTGGTTAAGAAAATTTATGTCGACAAGCAGACTCAAGATCAGCTAGTTAGCGGTCGCCTAGCGATTGCGCGTTTCCAAGAAGGTTACGCTGTGATCCCGGGTGTGGTTGCCGATAAGATCAGCCAGCGTGATGAAGAAGTGATCATAGTGAACAACACGGTTTCTGAGCAGGAAGTTGATGAAGATGATCCGTACGCAGACTTCCAGATCCCAGATGATCTAATGTGGTAATGCCACTGAGCAAAAGGATGATGAGCCCAGCACTATGCTGGGCTTAATTGTATTTGAGATAGCATCATTGGTTGAGAAAATTAGCAATGTACCGGTAAGTCTGTTCACAGTTGGGGGGGACAAGATCTTCCAAATTTAAAAAAGCGTGAGTCATATTCTCGAAGTGATGGTGCTCTGTGGGGATCCCTAGCACTTGCAAGCGCTCAACATACCGCTTCCCTTCGTCCTGTAAGGGATCAAACCCAGCCGTTATGACTATTGTTTCAGGGTGGTTACTGGGTAACGCACTAAAAAGTGGCGAGGCGTCTCGGCGGTCTTCGCCTTGTTGGAAATATTGGTCAAAGTACCATTGCATCTTTGCTGTTTCTAAGAGGTAGCCTTCACGGTAGTCCACTAAGGAATCACTTGAAAAGGTGTAATCAAGGCTTGGGTAGATTAATGCCAAATGGTTGACCTTTTCAGGGTTACGCTGGGCGAGGGTGGCGGCCAATGCACCGCCAGCAGAGTCTCCAGCAATGGAGACGGCTTGCTGAAAGGGAAGATCTAGTTGTTCTAGGGTACGGTTTATCTCCTCGAGGCTCATTATGCAATCCACCAAACCCTTAGGGTAAGGGTATTCTGGCGCAAGGCGGTAGTCGATGGCTACGACAATATGCTGGCAGTGAGAAGCGAGGCGGCGGCTGATAGGATCGTAAACCTCAACACTGCCGCACATGTGCCCCCCTCCATGAAAGAAGATAAGCACCGGCAAAGCTTCATTTGGGGTGGGGTGGTAAATACGGCAGGGAATGGATGTCCCATTAATATGGGTGTCAATGATACAGCTTATCTCTACCTCAGAGACGACAAGTTGCTGGGTGATGGTCGCCAGTCCTAACCTTGCCATCTCAGGCGTTGGCGGAATAGCCAGTAGGTTGGCTTGTTCAAGGGCATCATTGAATGATTTTAGCCATATCTTCAGATTTGTTGGCATATCGGCCATGGGGGCTTCCTTGTTGCTTTAACCGTTCGATTTCCGGCACACGCTCAATCAGATAATCCTTGAAGTTGGCACAGCGTGCAGGCATATACTTACGGGGTTTGAAATACAGGTTGAGCTCAAATTGACTACTCACATAGTTTTCTAACACAGGCTGTAGCGTTTTTTTGTCGAATTCGTGAGAAATCAAACTCAACGGTAAATAGGCTATCCCACCGCCATTAAGCGCAATATTTTTTAGGATTTCGCTATCATCAGCTTCTACTGTCTGGGCGATTTCGACCGTTGAGTACTCACCATCCAATTCAAAGATCCACCGGTTGCCCCCAACCAGTGTACTGGCATAGAGGCAGCGATGATGTTTGAGGTCATCCGGAACAATAGGCTTGCCATTTTTCTTGATATAGCCCGGTGAGCAACACGCCATCAAAGGTTCTCTTAGCAGTGATCGCTTAACCAATAGGCTGTCTTTATCTTGAAAGCCTCGATAAGTCGCGTTAGCACGGATGGCAAAGTCGACATCATGGACATGATCGACTTCGAACGCGGTTTCCAGTACGACAAAATTGATTGACGGGTGCTCTTGCAGGTATTCCCCGATGATTTGGCTGAGGTAGTGTTTCGCAAACAAAGGGGTACTTGCGATTTTGATGGTGCCCCTGTCTTCGCTACTCATATTCTGGACTTCATTGAACACATCATCAATTTGGGTATGTAAAAGGCTGAACCTGTCGAATAAGCGTTGCCCTGCCTGGGTTGGAGTGATTTTTCGAGTGGTACGCTTAAGTAAGCTGACCCCCATGTTTTCTTCCAATTCATTCAGCCAACGACTGGCAGCCGATGGTGAAATACTATTGTGCTTGGCCGCTTCGCTGATCGAGCCTGTTCTCACAACATGAAGAAAGAAGACAACCTTGTCTAACATGAGCACCCCCATAAAATCCATTTACCCACATATAGTTATAGCAAAAAAGTGCCAGAAAATGATGACGATATGGTGATCAGCGCTGTTAACGTCCCATATTCGCAAAGGTGATTTGCATCAATGTGACTAATCGTTTGGGGTGAATCTTCTAAAATACGAGAATACAGTGAGTTGTGTTGCCCGTCACAACTGCAGGCACTCGCTAATACCAGTTCTAACCGTTTTGCTGTAACAGTTTGGTATTCATATAGGGGAATAAAAAAATGCTAAATAACAAGGTGTGTATCGTAACAGGTGGTGCTCAAGGGATTGGCCGCTGCATCGTTGAAACCTTTGCCAAGAATGACGCGCTACAAGTCTATGCATGCGACATGAACCTAGCCGCAATGGCTGACTTGGAAGCGAAGTACCCGAATGTCACCGGTATTGAGCTTAATGTTTGTGACCGTGAGAATATTGCGAATTTCGTTGAAACAGTGAAATCAGCACACGGCAAGATTGATGTATTGGTCAATAATGCAGGGGTAACCCGAGACAACCTAATTGAAAAAATGACTGAAGAAGATTGGGATCTGGTCTCTGACGTTAACCTAAAAGGTGTGTTTAACATGACTCAGGCCGTTGCACCTGTCATGGTGGAAGGCGGTGCAGGCTCCATCATTACTATGTCTTCAGTTGTGGGTACCGACGGTAATATCGGCCAGTCTAACTATGCGGCTACCAAAGGTGGCGTGATTGCCATGACAAAAGGTTGGTCGAAAGAGTTTTCTCGCAAAGGTGCACAGGTACGGGCAAATTGTATCGCACCAGGGTTTATTGAAACGCCGATGACCGTCGACTTACCAGAAAAAGTATTGGATTTCATGCGCCATAAAACACCATTAGGCCGTATGGGCAAACCCGAGGATATCGCCAACGGTGCACTGTTCTTGGCCAGCGATAACTCAGCGTTTATTACCGGACAAACACTTAAGATTGACGGTGGGCTAGTTATTTAAATTTCCATTTCTAATACGATTACTTTGACGGTCGCTAAGGCGGCCGTTTTTATTTATAGGGGATATAAATAATTAAGAATGCATTCTGTTTTTTATTCACGACTATTTATGTTTTTTAATCATTACTTTGTCTATAAATCAATTTGTTATTTAAAAACTTTTGTTTTTTTTGCGAGTTGTATTCAGCTTCGTCTTTTTGTATAAGATCTCTATCACTATTGTTGCAAAGAAAAAGAGCTAGGATGTTTGAGGAAATATTAACCATTGACTAAGCAGGGAG
>NZ_JACSOF010000135.1:0-17856 GCF_014349205.1 Photobacterium sp. BZF1 | reverse complement strand
ATCCTCAATCATTCCACCATTACATAAGAAATCATATGCTGATATGAACCTATCTATTGGGTTCCTAACAATAGAAAACTTTTTAATTGACGAAAGTCTGTTCCTATCACAAGAAATATATTCTTCTATTTTGCAATGAGATATTTGAACTCCGTAAAGCTCCAATGAAATAGAACTTCCTGCAGCTTTAGGTATATGTATAAAAAGAATCCCTTTATTTATCGCAGGAGCAGGAATACGTCTGTTTATAGACAATAAATTTTTTACTACACCTTTTAATTTTTTCGCTAAATTATCTAGATTCATATGCTTTTACACTCCCACTCTGGGAAATGCGCTCTAACATAAACATTCAGTGCAATCTCAGCTTCCGTATATTCTCTTTCCGCTGTTTTCTTTAAGCAGTCAGCTTTAAGACTAGAAATCATGCCCGCACCAACCGTCACATTTGTCATTCGGTCTATCACCACAAACGCACCGGTTTGTTTGATTTGTTTATATAGGTCAACTGAAATAGCTTCGTTTAAATTGATATCAACACAGCCAATTGAGTTAAGATCTAACGTATTAATTTCTTTATCAGCTTTAATCTTCAGTGTATTAACATCTACTTCATGTTCAATTTCTGTTACTCGCCCATTTACGGATTTTGAGGCAAAGTTAAACAGATATTCTTTATTCGTTTGTAGTGGTGCTTCACCCATCCAAACTATATTGGCTTGCACTGCATCGATTACTTTCGGTAGGTTGTTGCTGTGAACCAACACATCGCCACGGCTAACGTCGATCTCATCATTTAAAGTTATTGTTACAGCATCACCTGCAATGGCTTGTTCAATGTCACCCTCAAAGGTCACAATGCTTTTCACTGTGCTTTTCTTTCCTGAAGGCATCGCAGTAATTTCATCACCAGGGCGAGCGACACCTGACGCGATTGTTCCGCAAAAACCTCGGAAATCTAGGTTAGGACGGTTTACGTATTGCACAGGCATACGGAAATCTTCTAGGTTTTTGTCTTGTTCGACTTTCACCGTTTCAAGAAGCTTCATTAGTGTTGCACCTGGGTACCATTCCATGTGCTCACTTGGCGTTACTACGTTGTCGCCATTAAGCGCAGAGATAGGCACAAAGCGTAGATCTGAAATATCTAGCTCTTTTGCCATTTCGCGGTAATCTGCTTTGATCTTTTGGAATACTTCTTGGCTGTAATCCATCAAATCCATTTTGTTAACAGCAACGATGATGTGCTTAATGCCTAATAGCGAACAAATGTAGCTATGTCGACGCGTTTGAGTTTGGATACCATGACGGGCATCAACCATGACAATGGCTAAGTCAGATGTAGATGCGCCTGTTGCCATGTTTCGAGTGTATTGTTCATGCCCTGGTGTATCGGCAATGATGAACTTTCGCTTGTCTGTTGAGAAGTAACGATAAGCCACATCAATAGTGATACCCTGCTCTCTTTCGGATTGCAGGCCATCAACCAACAGTGCTAGGTCAAATTCTTTATCTGTTGTATTGAATTTCTGTGAGTCTTTTTCAATCGCGGCCATTTGATCTTCGTAGATCAGTTTTGAATCAAACAACAGTCGGCCAATAAGCGTTGATTTACCGTCATCCACTGAGCCACAGGTGATAAAGCGCAACAGATCTTTTTTTTCGTGTTGTTTTAGATATGCCTCGATATCAGAAGCAATAAGTGATGATGCATGGCTCATTAGAAGTATCCCTCACGTTTTTTCTTTTCCATCGAACCTGATGAGTCATGGTCAATGGCTCGGCCTTGGCGCTCTGATGTGGTGGTTAGTAGCATTTCTTGGATGATTTCTGGCAGCGTTGTCGCTTCAGACTCAACAGCCCCAGTGAGTGGGTAACAGCCCAAGGTACGGAAACGAACCATCTTCTGTTGGATCTCCTCGCCTTCTTCAATAGGCATACGTTCATCATCAACCATGATCAACATGCCATCACGCTCTACAACTGGACGTTTTTCTGCTTTGTAGAGAGGAACGATATCGATGTTCTCTAGGTAGATGTATTGCCAGATATCCAGCTCAGTCCAGTTAGATAGCGGGAATACACGGATAGATTCGCCTTTATCCACTTTGCCGTTATATACGTTCCATAACTCTGGACGCTGGTTTTTAGGATCCCAGCGATGGTGTTTATCACGGAATGAATACACACGCTCTTTTGCGCGAGACTTTTCTTCATCGCGGCGTGCGCCACCAAAGGCTGCATCAAAACCGTATTTGTCTAGCGCTTGTTTTAACCCCTGAGTCTTCATGATGTCGGTGTGCTTTGAGCTGCCGTGCACAAATGGGTTGATACCCATTTCAATGCCTTCAGGGTTTTGATGAACAATTAGCTCCATACCAATCTTTTCTGCCATCTGATCACGGAACTGGATCATCTCTTTGAATTTCCAGTTGGTGTCGACATGCATTAATGGGAACGGCGGCTTACCTGGCGCAAAGGCTTTACGTGCAAGGTGCAACATAACCGCTGAGTCTTTACCAATTGAGTAAAGCATGACTGGGTTATCAAACTCAGCAGCCACTTCGCGGATGATGTGAATAGACTCTGCTTCTAATTGCTTTAAGTGGGTCCGTCTTGTTTGTTCTAAGTTCAACATGATGTTATGACTTCCAGGTAGACGCTTAATTGAGGGAGGCCATGAACTAAATACTGTTGGTAACGATGACGTTGTTTAAACAACATCGTACTAAGTACGCATTTAATTCAAAAAGAAAGCCTGCTCACGCTTGACTATCTATCTTGGTGAAACTTCATTTAGGCATGCTACCGCCCTTAGGTTTCAGCCCCTAATTTGCTATCAAAATGGTCAAGTGCAGCTGGCTAGCTACTTGGTCACTCAGTAAATGACAATAATTCATCATTTAATGAGTCAAATTTTAGTGCCTGTGATTTTAAAGCGTATTTAGTACGCAGTAAAGAGGGTTCATCATCTTTTTTCTATTTAGCGCCCATTTATTGCTTACCCTCCATAGTGTTAACAAATTGTTTGATTTACCCCGTTCGCTTTAAAGTAATGATTCATATACAACAAAGGCCAACTCATTGCTGAGTTGGCCTTTGGTTTTTAATTTTTGTGTTTATCGCTACACCTGATTAAGCACTCTCTTGTTGCGTAGCCAAGTGGTTATCACCATAACTGCCGTAATACTTATAACCACCATAGCCGTATTCATTCTTGAGGGCTTTGTCTGTAACCTGGTTAACGATGATGCCATCAATCTTGATGCTGTGGTTAATGAAGCGGCCTAGGGTGTTCTTCACGCTAGAGATGCGGGTACTGTTGGCTTTCACCACTATGGTTACCGAGCCCACTAAGCGGCTGATGATCATGCTATCTGCTACCGGCAGTGTAGGCGGCGTGTCTATGATGATACGGTCAAAGCGCTTCTCTAGTTCATTAAGCATATTGGCAAACATCTCAGAGCTTAATAGCTCCTGTGGGTTTGGTGTCAGCATACCCGCAGGTAAGATAGTTAACCCGGATTTATCATCGGTAAACAAACACTCATCGATGCTTGCGCCCATTAGCAGATGGTTAGTTAAACCCTGGTGATACTTCTTCAAACCAAAACGCTCAGCCACTGCGGGTTTACGCAAATCGGCATCAATCAGTAGCGTCCTCTCTACCTGTGAATAGGCCATACCCAAGTTAATGGCAGTGGTTGTTTTACCCTCACTAGGTAGTGATGAGGTCACAGCCAAGCGCTTGCCGTCACTTTGCATGTTTGAAAGCGTCAGCGCGGTACGGATAGAGCGGACAGACTCACTGAAAGAACGCTCTTCATTATTAAAGAACAAGGTGTTATCAATACTTTTCTTTTTGTACTTCTTCAGCTTAACCATTGGGATACCACCCAGAGGGATCAAACCGAAACGCTCTTCAAAGTTTTTCACTGATTCCACGGTATTGCGCAGTGCATCTAGCAAGAACACCATCACAACGCCGAAGCCTAGGCTGGCAACAAACAAAAGCGCAATAATCAGCCCTTTCTTAGGTGCCGCTGGCTGTTGCGGGATCAACGCATAGTCGGCAAAACGTGCACTTTCTGCTTCAAAGTCGCTGGTTGCCGAGGTTTCTTTCTGACGGGTCAGGAACAGATTGAACAGATCTTGGTTAGTTTCCACCTCTCGCTTCAGCGCTTCATATTGGCGCTTCTTCACTGTGATTTGTTGGTACTCGTCTTTCTTCGCTTTCAGCTCGCTGGCAACCAAACGCTCTTGGTTTCGTACCGTTTCACGCTCTTGGTCAATACCGTTGACTAATTCTCGGATCACGCCTTTAAGCTGAGTATCGATAGAACGCAGCTTGGCTTGGGCTGTCAGCATTTTCTCGTGCTGTGGGCCATAACGCTTTGCCAGTTCACTGATCTCTTTTTCAGATTCAACCAGCAGTTCTTTCAAGGCCAGTACCTGCGGGTGCTTTGACACAAGCGGGATAGAAATAAAGGATTTGCTATCTAGGCGCTGGGCATTTTTCAACGTCGCATAAGACGATTCAACTTCAATGCGGTGGTCGGTCAGTTCCGTCAAACGCTCTGTCAGGTTATTAATCACAGCGCGAGCCTGGGCATCAATACCACTGTCGTCAACCAGCTTTTCTTTAGCGAGGAAATCTGTTAGCGCTTTTTCAGAGCCGCGAAGTTGCTGTTGCAATTCTTCAAGACGGCTGGTGATCCATACTGAAGCCTGATTAGTCGCACCAAGGCGGGCTTCGAGGTTTTCACGGATGTACGCATTACCCACGGCATTGGCAACTTTAGCGGCAAGCTGTGGATCGTCTGACTCAAAGCTGATCTTCACCAATTGGGTTTTACGGATTGGTGAAATAGTCAGGCGATGCTGAAACTCTCCCAATACTGCTTGGCGGATAGACTCTTGCACTTCTGCTTCGGTTGGCTGCTTCTCTTGCGAGTAGACAGACAAGATTGGCAACGATTTTAAGGCCTCAACCAATTGCTCTTTCAGCGATGGCTCTGTGTTTAGTGACGCATTGAACTCGACATATTGTGCAAGGTTAAGCTCTTTGATCACTCGCTCGGCAATTTGGTTCGATTTCAAAATCTCAAACTGGGTGAGGTAGTATTCTTTCTGGTTGGAATCGATACCCACCACTTCTTCAATCGAAACGGCTTTCTTCTGTTTTGACTCAATCAACAGCGTTGCGGTCGCCACATACTTAGGTGTAATGGAGAACACCACCAATGTGGTAATTGCTGTGATTGCGATTGTAAACATCGCCAGCTTGAGCCAGCTTTGCTTGATCAGAGAGAAGTACTTACCAATATCGATAACTTCTTCTGTTTTCATCTTGTTTTCTGAGGATAGGAGTTGCATATAAATGTACTCAAATTGTTTTCAGCTTTACGCGGTGCTGGGGTCGTTGCTGGCATTACCAGAATGACGCAATGATGTATAAGGTGTCGCCTGGCTTGATCTTCTGATACAACGGCGCTTCTTTCTTGGTGTCATTCTCGAAAGCTTCTACCAGTTCATCACTGGTATAGCCTTCGTACTCCCCTTCAGAGATCAGGTAGGTCTTGGCACTTCTGCGGTATTTGGTCAGGATGCCACCTGCAAGTGAAATAGCTTCTTGTACCGTCAAATCAGGTTCGTATTCATAACCGCCGGGATTTTTCACCATACCGTTCACATACACGTTGCGATATTTAACAATGGCAACGTTCACTTTTGGGTTCACCAAATAACGGCCTTTTAACCCTGCAGTGATTTCACGCTGCAAGGTCTCAAGGGTTTTGTTGCCCAGTTTGATATTGCCCAAATAGGGATAATCGAGTGTTTCACGGTTGTCGATTTTCAGCTCTTCAATCGTCAGGTTTTCTTCGCCATAGACGGTAATACTTATGGTGTCGCCAGCAGAGAGGGTATAAAAATGATCCGGCACTGATTTCGCCAAAGCACTATGGGTTGTCAGGAAGCCAGCCAATAAACAAAGCCATTTGATTATGAGTTTTTTAAACATGATTTCTGTCTTTACGTGTTAACAGTGAGTAGTGAACGCACGTCCACCAGCAATTGACGAATCAGTAAGCTGTCTTGCCTACAAACCCTTTAAATACGGTCATAAAGATAATTTTGAGATCCAGCCACAATGACCAGGTTCTGATGTATTTCAAATCGTACTCGACGCGCTTTTCCATTTTGTCCAGGGTGTCTGTTTCTCCCCGATAGCCGTTGACTTGGGCAAGGCCGGTAATTCCCGGTTTCACCTTATGCCTAAGCATGTAGCGGTCGACGATGCTGCGATATTCCTCATTGTGGGCAACAGCATGTGGACGTGGCCCAACTATGGACATACGACCCTGTAGTACATTGAAAAACTGCGGCAGTTCATCGAGTGAGGTTCTACGGATAAACGCGCCAAATTTGGTGACTCGCGGATCATTCTTGGTAGCCTGCTTAACCACGTTCCCGTTGTCTTGGGCGCTCATCGAGCGGAACTTCCACACCTTGATTTTCTTGCCGTCTATGCCGTAGCGGTATTGTTTGAAGATGATAGGCCCCGGAGAGCTCATCTTCACGCCAGCAGCAACAAACAACAGCACTGGTGAAATCAAGGTAATGATCATCGACGCCATGAGGACGTCTTCAATACGTTTCACCAAGCTAGTTACACCGCTAAAAGGTGTGTCATGAACACTGATTGCCGGAATACCGTTAATGTTGCGCCAGCGGGATTGAACCAACTCATAAGTCTGGAGATCGGGCACAACATAAACTTGGGCGGTGGTATCAGAAAAGCGCTGGATAAGCTGCTTCACTCGCTCTGTACCCAAAGGTTTGAGGGCGATAAAGACATGCCTAACTTCTCGCGATTTGGCTAGAACCAGTGCTTGTTCAATATTACCCTGTAGTGTGAAAGCCAAATTTGCATTTGCTTCTTTCTTTCGACTCTCTTCGATAAAGTCGCTTTTTTCAATGTCATCATAAATACCTTCAAAAGTAAGTAATGCTTCATTCTGACAAATCGCTTTTGCAATATCGTAGCCAGGCAAGGTAGCACCAATAACAATGGCCCGGTGTTTATACTTCTCTCTTGCTAGCACATACGTCTTCAAGAAACGGATAATGACCCGTGTCATACTCATAAAGTAAGGCACGCTAATACACCACACGCCTACGACAACACGAGAATGGACTTCAGATTGCTTGGCAAAGAACGCGAGCATCAACATAATCAACACTGTTAATGCCCAACAAATAGAAAGTCGCTTCACTTTGTATAACGTCGTCGTAAAGTCCTGATTTCTGTATAAGTCCCCTGCTTCAGCAATAAAGAGAAAAAGCACAGACGCAATCGCCGCCAAGATGTAATAGTTTTTCTCGATACTTCCCAAATAGAGGTGACTAGCCCCCAGTAAAGTGGCGACGATTACAAACACATCCAGCATCTTTTTCATAATGCTGTTTTCATATTCAGCATTTTGTATTTGATGTTCTTTTAAGATCATTGAGTTGTCACTACTCGCTTGAACGCCTAATTTTTCTCATCAAATCAGACGCTAACCTTTGTTATCCCATTGCCGTATTGAGCCTGATAATCACAGTGCCAGCTCTTCGGCTCCCTGCTGTACACATTGACGGCGATCTTAAACCGTATTTGGTACGTTGTAAAGCGATTTAATGTACTACGTACGCTTTACGGATGGATAGGTTGGTTAGAATCTAAAAAAGGAAAACCAACATATAGCTTAGCTACTTCTACGATTACTAATTACTGCCATCAAGGTCATAATCTGTCACTGCTTGACGGACAATAACTTATCCGTACCCGTTACCTATACTTGACATTTTGGGGCGGTGCTCACAAAATACACCAACAGAATGACGTACCATATCTTCACTCTATCATGATGCTTAGAGGTTTTGTTGGTAGGGCATCGTTCTACAAAGAGTACGGAAAAATAGGAAATAACATGGCAGATAAGCTGTTGTTTTGGTTCTTATGTAAACATACCAGAACCGGAGATACACTTGCTGTATCAATAAGCCTTATATGGTTCTTGGCTGTTTACTATTGGTTTTCGACCTAACTTTTAAAAATATTATTATTAACAGACAGTTTATGAATGAGCTGTTTGTGATCCCATTTGATGTGTAGATTCAAAAGATAGTCAATTATGAAGTCGAGCAATAAAGTTCAGAATTGGAAAGTTAGAAAGAATGGAAATCTCATAAAAATTATTACCACAACTCAAGATAGAATTGAGTACTGGGTTGAAAATGGTAATTACCATATATTGGAAAAAGATGGGCTTACCTACCATGTCACTGATTCAATTACTTTATCTAACTAGGTGTAACGGTAAGTACTTTAAAACTAGCCTTGCTTTGACTTTCATAGCCTTAAATCACATTAAATGCTGGAAGTTTTGTATGATAAGACTCAAAAATGGCAAAGATATTCAAATAGTGAAACACATAAGTGGTTTCAATGAATACATGTATGACGGCAAGATTATTTACAGCTCCAAGAACGGGAATGCAGAGGCAGTAATCACAGCTGCTTCACATGACTGTCCTGAATTTTCTCGCGACGCGTTAATCGCTCAAAATGCTTTGTTGAGGTTAAGAGGTGATGAACTTTCTAACCTATTACTTGAAATCATGAAGCCAGAACAAAAGCAGGAAGTCGTTGAGCTTGTAACTAAATGGTATCAAGATTCAATGAGAGATCCTCACTATACTCTTTCCGACCTGCACGCCCAAATCGCAATTTTTGCAAATAGCTGATCTTAAAGAGTTCGTTATATTCATATGGCGAACTCATAAACCCCTATGGACATACTTAGCGCCTTTAGTCATGAAAGCAACATTGGCATCTATAATCACAGCTACAGATATTCATATTTTACCCGGCATCAACCTCTTCGACCTTTAGTGAGTAACCGTAATCTGGTGACTAACAATTCACTCGAATCATTGTTAATCAGTTCCGGAGGTCGTTATGAAAATTCCAAGGTGTCGTGAGGAGCGTCAAAACCCCAACGCACGAAACTATGGTCTAGGTAGCCGTGATATCAAAATGGCTGCCATTAAGTTACTTGAGGAAAAACGCGCCCAGCAAATCATAGGCTTCTCAACTAGCGCCTTCCATGCGAGTCGGTTTAGCATTTTTGCCGATTGGCTTGAGAACACCTACTCCATTCGAGATATGAGGAAAATCTGTCTAAGCCATGTTATAGAATATGCGGATCATCTCGTTGAAAGGATTGAGAACCCAGATGACAAATTGAACTCTTACACCACTGCAGCCAATTACTTGTCATCAGTAAATTCTGTTTTGTCCCATGCTCGTGGTGACAAACTAGTTCATTTTACAGCTAGGGACGCTGGATACCCTGATCGTGATGACATCTTACGCGAAAATAAAACTATTACGCATGATCAACATATGAAAGCTAAAGAACTGGTTGAGCCTCGTCTTGCTGCCCAAATGGGCCTAAAGCGTTACTTGGGGCTACGATTTGAGGGGTCATGTAAAATCAATGCTAAGCAAGCACTAGCGTCAGCTAAAGAGCATGGATATGTACTAATTGACTGCGAAAAGAATCATACACCAAGAAAAGTATCCATCAGGAACGCCGAGCAGATTAAAGTCCTTGAAGAGGCTGCATCCTTTCAAGGTGATCATCACTCATTGATCCCCGCAGATAAAAGCTATTACGAGTACTCTACCTACTGTTACCGACAGTTCTCAGCACTTGATGGCTACCTGCCGCATAGTGAACGCCGTTACTTTGCACAGACACTCTACACTGAAACTATTTTTAAATTAACGAATATATCGGGGGTTCTATGTCCTGTTGTTGCAAAAATACCCCATGGCAAAGCGCACCATCAATACCTTGCAGAGAAGCTAAACCTCTCCCTCAAAGATGCCAAAGCCATCGATCGCCAAGCAAGGAAAATTGTTAGCCTTGAACTGGGACACAAACGAATATCCATCACTAACTCTTACATTGGATAGCAGTTTGCAGCATATTGAGCACCAAATTCGTCAACTTAGCGGCGGAATCATGAAAACCGGCAATCATTCAGCCCGAAAACGTGTAAGGGGAAGAATGATTGCTATCATGCTCGACATTGCACAGCACGAAAGCATTACCGACATTCGTCACCTTGGACGAGCACACGTCCATCGCTACTGGCAGCGCCATAACCACCTAAGTCCTTCAACCCTTCGTGATCATTACTATGCACTTGTTAAAGTGTGGCAAACCTTATTACAACGCCCTAGCCTCCCTCCCAGACCAAAACACCTCTTCTAATCATAAATTTAAAGCATTGAAATAAAAAATAAAAATAAGTTAATTCAATTTTTTCCATTTTTTATTTAACGAAACCATTTTAACCCCCGTCATTGAATTACATAGGGGAGTTGCTTTTAGTACCTGACTCAACAAAGGACTGGCAATCAAATTTTCCCCGGTGCAGAGGCCTTCAACTTAGCAGGCATCTAGCTCAATCTGAAGGTAGTTAAGGAGTAAGAAAGCTTGTTATGAATAATCAGGAAACCAGCCCAAAAACCTTTGATGCTAATCGAGCTTTAACTGCTGAGGAACTTGAGGAGGTAACTGGTTACAAGAGTCCACGAAAACAGCGTGAGACTTTAGATAAAGCCGGAATCTACTGCATTTTCAAGAAGGCTACGAACAGAGTCTGGACTAATTGGCACCATGTGAACAACCCCAAAAAGGTTGGTGATGTTGCTACTAATTCCGCCATTCAACCAAATTTTGGAGCAATAAATGGGAAGAACACGTAACAAAAAAGACAGCTGGATGCCGAAGCGTGTCTATCGCGGTAAATCTGGATATGAGTTCCGACCACCCGAAGGGGGGGCTATCAAGCTTTGTGGCTTGGATGCATCCAAAGATACCGTCAAAGAAGCTTACAACAAAGTTTTACAGGATCTTAACCCAGAGAATAACCTTGCGTCACTAATTGATGAGTACTTTAAGAGTGAAAAGTTTACTAAGTTAGCAGAAGAAACTAAGGAAGATTATCGCCGTTGTAGCAATAACATCTTGTTAGTGTTCGGTCAGCTAAAACCACATCATATTACTGACGATTACGTAGCGGAATATCTACATAAGAGAGGGATAAGCTCTCATACTCGTGCAAACCGGGAGAAAGCATTTTTATCCAGTGCATTTAGTTGGGGGATTGATCATAAGTTTATCCCTACTAGAGTAAACCCATGCAAATTAGTTCCTAACTTAAAAGAGAAGCCAAGGGATAGATACATCTACGATCATGAGTATTATGCTGTCTACAATGAAGCATGCCCTGCGGTCAAGGCTGCGATGGAGATTGCTTATCGTTGTGCTGCTAGGGTTTCTGATATCATCTCGCTCACAAACGCACAACTCACTCCTAAAGGGATCTTTATCCAACAAGGAAAGACAGGTATTAAGCAGATAAAGTTGTGGACTGTCGAACTAAGAGAAGCCGTAGATGAATGCAGAAATGCTTTTGACGTAGAATCAAAATATGTGATTCATCGACCTGATGGCAGGCCACATACGCGAGATAGTCTTTATCGTCGTTGGAGAAGAGCCTTGTCAAGAGCCAGTAAACGGAAAGGCATACCATTAGATTTTACCTTCCATGATTTGAAGGCAAAAGGCATTTCTGATTTTGTTGGCACACTATATGATAAGCAGTCATTCTCCGGCCACAAGACACCACGCCAGACAGCGGCTTACATCAGAAATGCACAGCCCACAAAAACAATAGGTAAATCTGAAGACAAGTAAAGCCCTCACTCTCAAACATAAAGGTCTGCTGGTTATACCATCAGACCTTTTTTGTGTGATTCAATTGGCATTTGATGAAACCAATTGAAGTTAGTTTTTCTAATCTGGTTATTGGTCAACTGAAGCAAGATTAGGAGGAAATGTACTTAGCTCGGATTAATTTTTACGTAGCGAAAGAAAAGTACAACTGAAGATTTTATTCGGAAGCTTATTCGGAAATATTCGGAAAAGAAAAAAGGCTTACAAGCTAAGCTTGTAAGCCTTTGATTTGATGGTGCCCCGGGCCGGACTTGAACCGGCACAGCGCGAACGCCGAGGGATTTTAAATCCCTTGTGTCTACCAATTCCACCACCAGGGCACGCAATTCTTTGCGATGCCGTTTAGTACAGTAAACACCATCTTATTATCTGGAGCGACACACGAGGTTCGAACTCGTGACCTCAACCTTGGCAAGGTTGCGCTCTACCAACTGAGCTAGTGTCGCATTACTTCTTGTGGGCTTTGCCCTGAAGACGAGATGTACTTTAACCGATTACAGAAATGAGTCAACGCGTTTTTTTAATGTTTTGATTTGAATGAACAAAACTCGATCAAGACGAAGAAATATCTCACATTTTTCAACCAATAAATTTGCAATTCTTTTAGTCTTCTCATACAAAAGCCCAGCTCGATGGCTGGGCTACAAATATGATCGATTTAATGATTCAGCGATGACATCACGTGATCAGGCTTTCGCTTTCTCAGGGTGTGCCGGCAGACGGATTGAGATAATCGTGGTTAGTACCAAGAAAACCACTGAAACCCACAAACATGCAGCCAAGCCAGCATACTGATAAACCAAACCAGACAGCACAGTACCAATCAAGCGGCCCATTGCGTTAGCCATGTAGTAGAAGCCGACATCCAGAGAAACACCGTCGTCTTTGGCATAGCTAACAATCAGGTATGAGTGCAATGATGAATTAACCGCAAACACCGCGCCGAAGATCAACAAGCCAACCACAATGGTAAACTCAGGCTGCCAGTTGAACTGAACACCCAGGGCAACGCCCATGGTGATGATACTTAGCAAACCGGCCCACCCCATTGCAGCACGACCATCTGGCACTGTACCTTTCGCTTTGCCGGTAATTTTAGGAGCGATACCCTGAACAAAGCCGTAGGCAATCACCCAAAGGGCTAGGAAACCACCTACCATGGTGTGGTCCCAGTCAAACACCTGGCTCAGGTAAATCGGCAACGCGACCACAAACCAGACATCCCTTGCGCCAAACAGGAACATACGGGCTGCTGAGAGAATATTGATGCTCTCGCTTTTCGAGAAGATCTGCTTGAACTTGATTTTGTTCTTGGCCTTACCCATGTCTTTTTCTAGTGACACTAGGCTCAAGATAAGTACCAACGCCAATACTGCAGCCATTGCTAAAACTGCGCCTTTGAAGCCCACAACGGCCAGTAGCAAACCACCGATAAAGAAACCTGCACCTTTAAGGGCGTTCTTCGAGCCAGTCAGGATAGCAATCCACTTGTACAATGCGCCCTGCTTCTCATCAGGTACCAAGGTTTTGATGGCACTCTTGGCACTCATCTTATTGAGGTCTTTGGCGATCCCCGAAACAGCCTGCGCCAACATTACCCAAGGCACGGTCAGATAAGCAGATGGCACCGCCAGCATAACCAGCGCACCAACCTGCATCGCCAAACCAATATTCATGGTGCGATTCAGGCCAAGCTTGGCCCCCAGCCAGCCACCAATCAAGTTGGTGACTACGCCAAAAAATTCATAGAACAAGAAGAGCGAGGCAATCTGCAGCGAGGAGTAACCCAACTGGTGGAAATGTAAGACGACCAACATACGCAACGCGCCGTCGGTAATGGTGAAGTTCCAGTAATTGAAGGTCACCAGCATATACTGACGAACATCTTTGGAGAGGTTGGCAATAGCCGAAATCATGCAATAACTCACTCTACTGTTTGTTGCTGTTTATTGCTAAAGCCAGCCCTAATGTGTAGGGCTGGCCATTGTTACTGTGTTGCTTATGCTAGGCCAACCTTGCGGATTAGCTCAGAAGTACGTGTTGCGTAACCCATCTCGTTATCGTACCAAGCGTACACTTTTACCATGCGCTCGTTCACCACCATGGTAGACAGTGCATCTACGATAGTTGAACGCTGGTCGCCTTTATAGTCGATAGATACCAGTGGGCGGTCTTCGTAACCCAGGATACCTGCAAGCTCGTTTTCAGACGCTTCTTTCAGTGCAGCATTAACTTCTTCAGCAGTCACATCGCGGCTTAGGTCAAAGATAATATCTGTTAGTGAAGCATTGGCTAGAGGTACGCGAACCGCGTGGCCGTTAATCTTGCCTTCAAGCTCTGGGAAAATATCAACGATCGCTTTTGCAGAGCCTGTAGTAGTTGGAATAAGGCTCATGCCACATGCACGGGCACGACGAAGATCTTTGTGCGGCGCATCTAGGATAGTTTGGGTGTTTGTTAGATCGTGAATCGTCGTGAATGACGACTGCTCGATACCAAATTTCTCGTGGATAACCTTAACAACAGGCGCAATACAGTTAGTAGTACAAGAAGCAGCAGTAACAATCTGGTGCTTGTCAGCATCAAACAGGTGATCATTCACGCCAACTACGACGTTCAGTACGCTGTCATCTTTAACCGGTGCAGAAACAACAACACGCTTAACGCCTTGAGCTAGGTACTTGTTGAGGTATTCCATCTTACGATGAACACCAGTTGCTTCCAGCACGACATCACAGCCAGACCAATCTACCGCATCGATATCGCGCTCTTGCGTACAACGGATTACAGAATCACCAATCTGCATCGATTGGCCATCAGAAGTCACAGCATGGTGCCAGCGGCCTTGTACTGAATCGAACTCCATCAAATGAGCTAATGTTTTCGCCTCACCCGCTACATCATTGATTTGAACAAATTCCACTTCTTCCCAATCAAACGCAGCACGCATTGCCAAACGACCAATACGACCAAAACCGTTGATGCCTACTTTGATAGCCATAATCCACTTTCCTTAAACCGTTAACTTGAACATATGATTTAGCATATATATGGTATGTCGCATATACTAGCCAGATCCGAATCGCTTTTCCAGATCTTTTTTCAATTAATTACCACGGCCATTGCCAAGGTGACGTTAGTTATAGAGGCTTCTTTGTCCCCCACCGCAACATAAAGGATCACAAAGCAAATTATAGTCAGGCTCTTGCAAGGGGATAACGAGAGAATGGCGGAGTGTAGGAGATAAGTACCAGATACAAAAATGCCCTGCAAAGGCAGGGCATTCAATGAGTAAGGAAAGCCTGACGGCAGTGACTTACTTGTACTGCTGGATATAGTCGATGTGCGGCTGACGTTGGAAGGCACCTGGGCGAAGCGCTTGGATCTTCTCGATAGTTGAGTTCAGTTCTGCACCACGAGAAAGCATAATGCGTGCTGCGATCAAGCCGGTACGGCCAGAGCCACCCATGCAGTGAACTGCAATCGCATCGCCGTTATCCAACATAGCCTGAGCGGCTTTGTTGGCTTCAGGGAAGTTAGCATCAAACTGAGCACCCGGTGCACAGTCATCTTCGATAGGTAGGTGGAACCAACGCATACCTAAGCCACGGCACTCTTCCGCCAGTGCTTCCAAACCACCTTCTGGTAGATCTTCAGGTTCAAGCGCTGTCAGCACAGCGGTTGCGCCAGCTTCTTTTAATTGCACAAGAGAGTCATGCAAAGAAACTTCTTTGGTACCAGGACAAGGAGTCAGTAGCAGCTTGCCGCTATCTTCTAAAGGCAGAGTCCAGAATGGGTGTGTGTTTGACATATTTGCACCTATAAATAAGTAACTTACTTCTAATTAATTTCTCAACCGCCCAGCAAAAGCACCAAGCGCTCTTATTCGTCTTAAATCAAAATACTAGCTAACTTTGCTAAAGCCTGGCTTTTTACGCTCTTCCCGATGACTGAGTTTGATCTTCTCGTCGTTGATCATGCCCGGATTGCCATTTCTCACTGTAGCAAGGATATGGCGGATCCAAACCGGCAGTTGCTTAGCCAAATGATAGAATATCCACTGCCCTTCACGCTGGGTCTCCAGCACACCGCCGTCACGCAACAAGGCAAGATGGCGTGATACTTTCGGCTGGCTCACGCCAAGCACATCGACAAGATCGCCAACCGTCAGCGCTTGCTCATCTTCAATCAACATCAAGATACGAAGGCGCAACGGATCGCTGAGTACTTTAAATAATTCAACCGGGCCAATCACCGAATCGTGTTCTTCACCGTTAAGCATTAAAAACAATGCCATACGGCCTTCTAAGCCATTTAAGGTATCACGAAAAGGTTGGTCACCGCTCTGTGGCTTGGGGTCTTTAAAATCCCAGTGAAGGAGTGCGTCTGAATCGGGGAACAAAGCACATTCATTACTGGCTTTGTCACACAGGGTGATCACAGTATCGAAGTGCTGACCTTCGAGTTCTGCAGCCGAACAACTTTGCAAGTTATCGCTATTGATGCCACGCTCGGCCAATACACGGTAAACACGAGGATCGACTTCCTCTGGTGCCATCCCTGCACTAACAACTTGGTAATGCTCACCCGCCATATGCCGCATAGCGGCTTCTGCTAACTGAGAGCGGGCTGAGTTTCCGGTACATAAAAATAAGATACGTTTCATGTGACTCGCGGCAACTGATTTATATATGGAAAGCATTATATATGCTTTCCATTATATGTAAATCCCCGAGTAACGAGTCTAGCTTGAACTTGACTAAGGTTTAGACAGTGGAACTATTACCACTATAAGGTATTGCCAAGTACCCACTCGCTGACTTTCGCCGCTACAGCAGGATGGTTTAGCAAGTCGAGGTGATCAACCCCACCGACAACCCATTTATGTTCAGCTGGGTAATTCAGTGCCAGCACCCCTTTTGTGCTCTCAGCAAGCGCACTGGCAACTGGCACAAGCCCATCCCCCAGCTTACGGTTACTCTCATCCTGAAGGTTCTTTCCTAGGCATGATGCGATGGCATAGCACTGCACCGTATCAGGTAAGGTTGGCCGTTGAATTAACGCGGTACCAGTGGCTGTATCCTGCTCCGCTTGCTTGAAAGGAATTGTCGACGCTTGCCAGTCTTCGTGGACAATGTAGCCCCGGCTGAGATCCTTACTGCCACTACTGCGTATCTCCCCCAGTTTTTGTAAAAACTTCAGCTGAGGTGTATCTGCTACTTGTTCATCAATCCAACAAGCTAGCTTCGCCAGTGGCGCACCATTGTGCGGTGTCCCCAAGGTAATAAAGGTACGAAGTACCTGCAGCCACTGTAACTGATTGATGCCAGCATAGTAACAGGCACTTCGCGTTACCAAACCGCCCATGCTATGGCCGATGATCACCAACTCTTTGACCTCGCAAGGCCAAGCCTGCAAGATCTTTTCTAACCTATAAGCAAACTCTTCGCCATTAAAGGAGATATGGTTACCGGTGTTGTACCAAAGGTAGATCGGGGTATAGCCCGCATTGATAAATTGCTTGCCGTGGTCGTGGCCTTTTCTTAGCCAACCTTTATCAGCCATACACCAGCCGTGAACACACAATACGATACGGCCCGACGCATCAGGTATCTGACGCTCGAGCTCCTCAGCATCGTCGCTTAAATGCTGGGTATGATCCGTGAACACCATAGGTATGGCAAAGCGGCTGTTTCTATGAAGTAAGTGGTCTCCTACCAGACCATTGAAACTTGCCAGCAAAGCATCCCCTTGAGCTGGGGGCAATCCGTGCTCCAGCAACTCAACTACCCGTTGTTTAGCAAACTCCGAGTTTTCTATCACTTTGCTAGAAATATCTTCCTTGAGGCTTTTGAGCTTTTCGCTCCATTCGTTTTTAGAAATCATTACTACCTCAAATAAATACCATCTATTTATCTGATATTAAGCATATGAATTAGAATTAACAACCGATTTTAGCAGCTAGAAGAAGGTCTCAATATTGACTTTATTAGAT
>NZ_JACSOF010000134.1:0-17995 GCF_014349205.1 Photobacterium sp. BZF1 | reverse complement strand
CGCTCCTGCTGAGCTAGGTTCTGGCGCGAGAAGATAAGCGACGTTGGGCCGTCTTTACGCTCGATAGCCAGTTTCCATGCTACTGCAGACTCAACCTGGTCACATGGGCGCCATGTGCTCATGTTCGGCGTCAGGCGTAGAGATGCCATCTGCTCAACCGGCTGGTGAGTAGGGCCATCTTCACCCAGACCGATAGAGTCGTGGGTGTAAACCTGGATGTTCTGCACTTTCATCAGTGCAGCCATGCGCATTGCGTTACGTGCGTATTCCATGAACATTAGGAAAGTTGCACCGTATGGTACGAAACCACCGTGTAGCGCGATGCCGTTCATGATCGCAGTCATGCCGAATTCACGCACACCGTAGTGGATGTAGTTACCAGAGAAGTCGTTTGCTTCTAGCGACTTAGAGCCAGACCACATAGTCAGGTTAGAAGGTGCCAGGTCAGCAGAGCCGCCCATGAACTCAGGAAGCATCTGGCCGAAAGCTTCTAGTGCGTTCTGAGAAGCCTTACGCGATGCGATGTTCGCTGGGTTAGCTTGCAGATCAGCAATGATAGCGTTCGCTTTTTCTTCCCACTGTGCTGGTAGCTCACCGTTTACACGGCGCTTGAACTCAGCCGCTAGCTCAGGGTGAGCGGCTTCATAAGCGGCAAGTTTTTCGTTCCAAGCGGCTTCTTTTGCTGCGCCTGCTTCTTTTGCATCCCACTCAGCAGCGATATCTGCTGGGATTTCGAATGGACCGTGGTTCCAACCTAGGAACTCGCGTGCTGCTGCGATTTCGTCGTGACCTAGTGGTGCACCGTGACAGTCGTGAGAGCCAGACTTGTTAGGTGAACCGAAGCCGATGATAGTCTTAGTACAGATCAGCGTTGGGCGAGGGTCTGCTTTAGCGGCTTCGATAGCAGCGTTGATAGCGTCTGCGTCGTGGCCGTCTACTGCTGGGATAACATGCCAGCCGTAAGCTTCGAAACGCTTAGGTGTATCGTCAGAGAACCAACCTTCAACGTGACCGTCGATTGAAATGCCGTTGTCATCCCAGAATGCGATCAGTTTGCCTAGGCCTAGCGTACCCGCAAGCGAACAGGCTTCGTGAGAGATACCTTCCATCAGACAGCCGTCGCCCATGAAAGCGTATGTGTAGTGGTCTACGATGTCGTGGCCGTCACGGTTGAACTGCGCTGCCATGGCTTTTTCTGCCATCGCCATACCTACGGCATTGGTGATGCCCTGGCCTAGTGGACCTGTAGTGGTTTCGATACCCGGCGCGTAACCGTACTCAGGGTGGCCTGGTGTTTTCGAGTGTAGCTGACGGAAGTTTTTCAGATCGTCAATTGATAGCTCGTAACCTGTTAGGTGAAGCAGCGAGTAAATCAGCATAGAACCGTGGCCGTTAGACAGCACGAAGCGGTCGCGGTCAGCCCACTCAGGGTTTTGTGGGTTGTGGTTCATGTGGTCGCGCCACAGTACCTCGGCAATATCAGCCATACCCATAGGTGCACCTGGGTGACCAGAGTTTGCCTGCTGTACACCGTCCATGCTCAGGGCACGGATTGCATTTGCCAACACTTTACGTTCCATATTTGTATCCACTATGAATTTGTCTTAATCGAAAAAGGAAGAAAGCGGCTATTGGCCGCTTTCTAAAATTATATCTGTAGGATTACAGGCGCTCTGCGATCATGGCTTCTAGTTTGCCCTGATCTACCGCGAAGTTGCGGATGCCTTCAGCCAGTTTCTCAACGGCCATTGCATCTTGGTTGTGTTCCCATAGGAATTCTGCGTGAGTCATCGCCGCTGGGCGCTCTTTGATCTCAGTCGCAGGCGTTAGTTTCTGAACGACTTCGCCTTGTGCATCTTCTAGTTCCTGAAGTAGTTGCGGGCTGATCGTTAGGCGGTCACAGCCTGCTAGCTCAAGAATTTCACCAGTGTTACGGAAGCTCGCACCCATAACTACAGTGTTGTAGCCGTGCTCTTTGTAGTAGTTGTAGATGCTAGTTACAGAGATAACGCCTGGGTCTTCAGCAGCTTCAAAATCACGGCCTTCTTTAGCTTTGTACCAGTCCATGATGCGGCCAACGAATGGAGAGATCAGGTAAACACCGGCTTCGGCACAAGCACGCGCTTGAGCAAATGAGAATAGTAGAGTCAGGTTACAGTTGATGCCTTCTTTCTCTAGCACTTCTGCAGCACGGATACCTTCCCAAGTAGAAGCCAGTTTGATCAGGATACGGTCATTGGTGATGCCTGCATCGTTGTACATTTTGATCAGCTGACGGGCTTTAGCAATGCTGCCTTCTGTATCGTAAGAAAGACGTGCGTCAACTTCAGTAGAGATACGGCCAGGGATCACATTCAGGATCTCTTTACCGATGTTTACTGCCAGCATGTCACAAGTGTCTTGGACTTGTTGTTCTTTGTTGTCACTTTGAGCTTTGGCGTAAGCAATGGCCTGTTCGATAAGAGGGGCGTACTCAGCAATTTGAGCTGCTTTCAAGATCAGAGATGGGTTGGTGGTTGCATCTTCTGGCTTGTACTTGCTGATAGCTTCAATATCACCGGTATCAGCAACAACAGTAGTTAGCGCGCGCAGTTGTTCCAGTTTAGTACTCATATCTTCCGACCTTATCCTCGTTGGGCTTGTATCAATGCTAGCTAAAATTCCTGCTAGCAAAACTATAATTACGTCTTCTTAACCTTTCCGTATCAGGCCAAAAACATGGTCATTGAGCGGATGGATCGCTTAAGAACAATTGATGCTTCGATAATTAGCGTTTTGGCATATTTTGTCAATCAAAAAACCGCGCAAAGTGTGCGTTGATCTCAAATTTCCCATGATTAAGCATATTTGAGTGGATATTCTAATTCGTAATGAGGATTTGTACCGTGGTTACATGAGTTGTCGGTGTGAGCATGTGATCGGGCTTGTGATCATTTGTTCTTGTTGTGAACGCCCAAATCTGAGTGTTGTAGAAAAGGTGCGCAACAAAAATCGCGCAGAAACACACTGGATGCATCATTACACCCACCTGAAGCTCTAGAAGTGGTTTGGAAAAGAAAAAATGCGCCCAATCCATATTGAGATCATTAACGATGGCATTGAGCACTTGCTCTGGGTTGAGATTATGCTCAGGGAAGGAGACCTGCTCTTTGGGGATAATTCTTACTACTTTCCCATCGGCTTCAATGGGAAAGTAGAAGATAAGTTTTTATTACCTTGGATTGCTACAGCAGGAATTCATCCATATCTTCGATATCGCCAAGCTGTTGGTGTATCTCATCAATGGTTGCTGTCAGTGTTTGGCACAGTGCATTGATTTCGTCTTGGCTAGGCCATTGATGCTGTTTCAGTTGCTTCTCGACCGTCATTGCCGTTTGCTGTACTTGGGTAGCGCTGACACTGCCGGCAACACCTTTAAGCGAGTGACTGACCAAGATCGCTTGTTCAAAATCTGCCTTTTCAATCGCTTGCTTTAGCTTCTCGACATCATTGCCATGCTCGGCGGCGAACATCTGCAAAAACTGCGAGGCTATGGCGTGGTCATTGTCCATCATGTCCAGCAGCGGGCTGAGTTCTATATATTGGAAATTTGCTGGGTCTAGGTGGTTATCATCCGCCATGTCTAAGTCTTCTGCCTCATTGATTGTAGAGGTAGAGGCCAACTCGTCGATGTCAGCCTCTGCAGCAACAAGTGTAGGTGATAGCTCTCTGGCTTTGCTCTCCAAACTTTCAACTTCATTCTCTGCATATTGGCTGTGAAGAGCAGCCATGCGGGTGATTTTGTGTTTGAAGCGCTGCAGGGCATCAAGCAGCTTACGCTCATCCAGCGGTTTGGTGATCATGCATTCGACGCCTGCTTTGAGCATATTGCGCTGGGTTTCTGCGAACACATCAGCAGTACAGGCAAAAATCGGTGTTTCACAGGCTGGCGATGGCAGTTTGCGGATCCTTTGGGTCGCCTCGATACCATCCATTACCGGCATGTGGTTATCCATCAAGATCAGGTCAAATGCTTGGTGCTCCAATACTTTCAGGGCTTCAGCACCATTTTCAGCTATCGATGTAATAAATCCTCGTTGTTTGAGGAAGCTTTCAATGATCAGTACATTGAGGTGGTTGTCCTCAACAATCAACACCTTGAGATTGGCAAAGGCTTGGCTGTCAAAGGTAATGTCCGTGCTTTCATCTGCGGTATATTGGCCTGGCTGTAAAACGACATCGACCTGGAATGAAGACCCAATACCTTGCTCGCTGGATACCGAGATATTCCCTCGCATTAGCTGGGCCAGTTGTTTGACAATACTTAGCCCCAATCCGGTTCCACCAAAGCGGCGACTGGTGGAGGCCTCTGCTTGGGCGAATGGGTCAAAGATCAGATCGACACGGTCGGCAGGTATACCAATCCCAGTATCTGAAACCAAGATATGTAGATATTGCTCACCATTCGATTCGCCTTGCGTGAGTGACAGGGATACCGATACCTTCCCTTTCTCGGTGAATTTAATCGCATTGCTGATCAGGTTAAACAGGATTTGGCGGATACGTGCCTTATCGGCATAGAACCACTGCCTACGGTCAAAATCACAATAGATATCAAACTCGATACCCTTTTCTTTCGCTAGGGAGTGGTAGGTACTTTCTATCGCCCCAACAAGATCGGTAAAGCAGAAGTGGGTTGGGTCCAGCTTCAGTTGCCCTTGCTCAATCTTGGAGAAGTCCAAAATATCGTTCAGTAGCGCCATCATGTGCTTGCCCGATTCAAGCAGGGTACGCAAATGTTGTTCTTGCTCTTTGGTCAAATCCGTTTTGAGCAGTAGTTGCGATAGGCCCAACATGCCATTCATAGGGGTGCGGATTTCATGGGATAAGTTGGCAAGGAAAGCGGATTTAGCCCTGTCGGCAGACTCGGCTTTATGCAGTGCTTGATTGAGCCGCTTGGTGTCATGGGCAATCTTATCCGCCCCCTGATTTAACGCATCATGCAATACCTTGAACTCATAAGGGCCCTTAAATCGCTCACTACGGCCATAGTTGCCCAGCTTAAATTGGGCGGCGAAGCGTGTGAGTGAAGCAATTGGCGCGGTAATGTGCCGGGTGAGCATCAACGACAGCACGACAACAATACCGGCTGTCAGCATCAGTGCCAGCATGAAGTATTGCTGGAGGTAATCGATGGTGGCTGTCACGGTATGCTCAGGCGTGATTGATGCAAGGTACCAGTTCGAACGGCCCGGCAGTTGGAAATTCAGTGGGGCAAGTGTGGTGACCATGGCCTGGTTTTGGCGGTTGGTAAAACCGTGCAGGTCGCTTGGGTTGTAAGCCTCTTTACCTTGCTGATTGGGAGTTAACTGCCCGCTTATATAAGCTTGGAAATCATCAAAAATCGCCAGGCTCTGGCCTTGATGGCGCCCTGATAAAATGATTTCAGCCTGATCGTTGATCAGCATGATGTAGTCACTGTTACTGATCCGTTCGCCAAGGAAGGTCAACTGCGCATTGAGTTCGTCGAGCTGATAGCGAATCACCAAATAGATTTCGTGGGTATCATCGGCATGATGCTTGTGGGTGACAGTGCTGATGATATACAGGTAGGCAATATCGTTTTGATATTGCGGCGGTGAAACAAGCAGGTTTGTCTTACCGCTTGTCAGGTCGGCAAGTTGCTGGTTGATATTTTCTAACCCTGCTTGCTCAAGTCTGGCTGTAATATCATAAGGTTCAGAGTCGGTTGAGCTAGCCACAACGGTTATGCCTTGCTGGTGTGCCTCTATAAGGTCTATTTGGCTGAAGCTTGGATCGACCTCAGACAGCTCTTTGAGGTAGTTGCTAATGAAGGTTTGCTGTTGAGGGTTATGACCTTCATCGTGTGCTTGTATCGGCAACTCGAATACAGGGGAACTGGCCAGCTTACGCACGCTCAACACACGCTGGTCAAGGATATCATCGAGGTTATGTGCGGCGAGCTCGGTTCGGCTACCCAAGCCTTTGGCAATCTGCTCGGTAGCGACGGTTGTGAGCTTATCGCTGCTGAGCCAATTGTAAATAAAGGCGGGTACAATGCCGATAATGAGCATACTTCCGAGTAAAATCGGCTTAATTCTATTGGGTATCATCCGTGAAAATCCATTCCGTTACAGCTGGCCGCTCAATGGGCTACCTACTCTTAATGAGCGCTTTGTTAAGAGTGTGATATATCTTCCATGAATTGATCAACTGCAATAGCGAAGGGATGGGGAGAAATTGGATCTCCCCATCATTATTTAGCTTTTGGGTGTGGTTATGCCAGTAAGGTGTGAGAAATCAGCTAAGGAGCTGTTCCAGTGTGAGCGGGGTTGCGATGAGCCCCATACGCTGGGCGGGGGTAATACCTTCTTTATCTTGGTGGCACAGGTTGTGCCATGCCCGGTAAATATCCAATAGCGGCAGGAGGCCTCCAGGACGTAATTTACGGCGCGGCTCATTGATGAACTGGCTGAACTGATCTTGGAAGCGCTGCTGGTAGCGGGTGATCTCTTTGTGCGTTGCGACTTCTAGCCATTTACCTTCATTTTCTTTTTCACCACCTAAATGGCAGATCCCTTTGCTGATATCATCAAAGCGGGTAAACGCCCAGCGGTCGCGCCACCAACCCATCAATACGATATCGATGCGACCTGCTGGCTGGCCGTGCTGCCATTGAGGATCGGATTCGACATAAATAGGATGAACAGTTTTGTCTTTGATGCGATCGCAAAATATCGAGATGCAGGCAGAGCGCAGCAAAGTTTCTTGCGGCATAAAGATAGCCAACTCTTCATTTTGGCTAAGCATTTGCTGCAAATGCATATAGTGGGCATAAACCGTGTATTGCGGCCGGATCAAACACCCCTTCGACGGGTAATTCAATCGTGGTTTGCTCGAGAGTGGGTCTTCAAAATTAGGGCGAGCCATAATTTGCCGGTATACCGCATCAATATGGGCAAGCAAGCCTTGTGGAGCAGATGTTGGCGCTTCGGCCAATTGTGCGGGTGGGGCCGCCATAAACCGAGCACCGTCGGTAAACGGGTCGTGCCACTCGCTTGATTCCTCATGCTCCTCAGGTTGGTAGTTGATGTCTTGCGCCAGTACATACCCAGATTCGGCTTCACAACTCGCCACCCAAAGCACACCGTTCTCGCTGTTAGGTTGTAATTCACTAATATCTGATGCTAGGGAAAGGTCAGGTGAGTGCTTGACCAAGCGAGCATCAAACATCGCAAGTTGGCGGCGGCAGCGACTGGCAATATGAGAAAGCTGATCGTAGAACGATTTAGGATTCATATTGAGCCGACGGCAGATATCCCTGACGGGGTAGCCAGTAAATAGCATAGCTAATAGCTTCTGCTGAATTTGGTTTTTGCCATTGAAGCCCGACCAACGGTCTACAAATGTGGTTTGACAGCATTTGCAACGATAGCGCTGGCGATCGCCGCTGAAGCCAAAGGCATGGTAAAGGTGACGATGGGTCAAGACCGGAAGCCCGAGGTTTTCACATTCGGGGTTGTTGCATGCCGGCATGCCGCTACTTTGTTGCTGCTTTAAGCGCAGAGCTTCTTCCACCACATCATGGTTATTGATAATAGGCGGGAAAGCACCACATTCTTTACAAACCAACATCGGCTTGTTCGGGTTGTTCCGCTGCAGAACATAATTATGGGTATCTGTGGAACCGAAATTAGTGCAACTAACGGTTTTACAATGATTGAGTTGGTGACCGTTACAGGCTTGCGGAAGTAACGAAGCGTGGTTGTCGATGCGGCGTGTATTCATCATGTCAGCCTAACCTTATCCATGGGCCTAAGCAACAAGCGCGTTATGTGAATTGTTTGGCAGGGGAGAGCCCATAAAAGGGGGTGGTACAGAGCAGGTTTCCCTGCTCTGTACCATTAGTGTCTACAACGGGCTTTGACTTAACATCTGCGCCGGCCTTCTATATAGAGGACCATTCAAATTGTGTAAGACGCCACATTTTACAAAATTTTGAGCTGCGTGATAGCAAGGCAAAACTGTGCTGTAGAGACTAATAATTCTCGCTGTCTGTCATACCGATACCATCTCAGGAAATGGTATTGGTATGAGTGGTATACCATGGTGGAGCGTGAAGGAGTGGCCGATGAATCGGGGTTACACCGGCCACAGGTAGGTTCGTTACAGCTTGATAGCTGTTTCCAGAGCAACATTCATCATCTGAGCGAATGACTTCTGGCGATCTTCTGAGCTTAGTTTTTCACCACGCTTGATGTGGTCAGAAACAGTCAGGATAGTCAGCGCTTTTGCACCAAGCTCTGCAGCAACGCCGTAGATACCTGCTGCTTCCATGTCTACGCCTAGCATGCCAAGCTTTTCCATCTTGTCGAATAGGTCAGCTTCTGGGCTGTAGAACAGATCAGCAGAGAAAACATTACCGACACGTACAGGAACATTTTGTGCGCGAGCTTCGTTAACAGCGGTCTCTAGTAGGCCAAAGTCAGCGATAGCAGCGAAGTCATGGTTGTTGAAACGAATGCGGTTAACTTTAGAGTCTGTTGACGCGCCCATACCAATGATCACATCCATCAGTTTAACGTCGTCGTGTACCGCACCACAGCTACCTACGCGAATAATGTTCTTCACACCGAACTCTTTAATTAGTTCGTGAACGTAGATAGAGCATGATGGAATACCCATACCGTGGCCCATTACAGAGACACGCTGGCCTTTGTAAGTGCCGGTGTAGCCGAACATATTACGAACGTCACAAACTAGCTTGACGTCTTCAAGGTAATTTTCCGCAATGAATTTCGCACGTAGCGGGTCGCCTGGCATCAGGACTGTTTCTGCAAAATCACCAAGTTCAGCATTGATATGTGGGGTAGCCATAATTCACTCCAGGTATGTTGTTTGTACGTTATATTGTCGCTGTATCGTTTTAAGAACGTGTACTTAAGAGAAAAAACGCTCAACGATGCTTTGGTAGGCAACGCCACCAAGGTAAACACCGACGATTCCCATAATGCCTGGTAGCACCGGTGGCGCAGGCAATGGAAGTTTAATGGCCGAGAAAAATAGACCAACAATTAATCCTGCAAAAGTCGCAAGCAGAATCTCACTCATGTGTTTACCCTCTATATTCATTGTGTTTACGGCGTTGGTAGGCTGCTCTATCGGCGCCTTAATTTGTATTGCCGTTTTGATGGGTAAAGTGTAAGCAAGCGTGTCTTCAGATCTCGCGATCCTGATCACATTTTATTGAGCTGTTAATCAAAAATAGCCCCTTGATTACCAAATCTGTTGAAAGAGTGAGAGGTATCGTTTGCGTAAATGGAGGGTGAAAGGCATAAACAACAAATGCAATTATTAATCAAATTATTGATAATTATAGTTTTAATTGGTCTCCAGTATTTGCTTAACTTAGATGAAACCACACTGAAACCGTGTGAGTAAAAATGTGACTTTGTAATGCATTTCATTGGGGCGGTGAACTCAGATGAGTTCAAAATCACTCATTTTTTATGGTGTGCTGTGATGACTTTTCTGTGTTTTTTGCTCTTTAGGACTTAAGGTTTATTACCCTCAGAGGTTAGCGTTGAGGGACGGCGATAAATAGTCTTACCCTGCTTGATAGTCTCGATAATTTCGATATCCCGAATCAACCCCGGTGCAATTGACATAGGGTTATCAGAGAGAATGACCGCGTCGGCTTGTTTACCAGGCACTAACTCGCCTTTGTTGTCTTCTTCGAAAAACTGAAATGCGGCTTGTTCGCTCATGGCTGTCAGTGCTTGTAGTGGGGACAAACGTAATCCACTTCCCATTATTTCCTCATCTTTGGTCACTCGGTTGACTGCAGACCAAAGCGTGAAAATGGTATCGGGTGGTGTCGGGCCGGGATAACAAATATTGCTAGCAGGCAAATCATCCTCTAAAGCCTGCTTAATAGGACTTTGTCCATTGGCACGGCTAAGGCCGAGCTTATCAATATCATCTTCACCTTCTTGATAAATATTGCTGGTGTCAAAACAGGCGACCAATCCCAACTTGGCATATTGCTGAAGTTGGTTATTGCGCATGAACCGGGACATCATGACAACATGGCGCTGGTCTTGCCCGGCATTGAGTTTGAGATCATAACTGGCTTGGATGATGGCATCGATAGCGGCATCGCCCATTGCATGAACAAACAGCTGGAGTTCATTTTCGACCACCAATTGAAAGGTGTTTTGAAAAATACTGAATGGCATCAGCGGTTCGCTACGCCAGTTTGATTCAGGCAAGGCTGGATCTTCTTGGTAGGGATAGGCCATCCAGGCGGAATAATTGCTGGCTGTACCGTCGAGGGCAAGAAAGAAGCCGGGGACTTTGAGTCGGTTGTTGTATTGGCCAAAGCTGACTTGATCACTGTCTACCAAGGCTTCCATCTCACTGACGTTGGGTATTGCAATAATATCTAACACCAATTTGTTGGCGTTGGCTTGGCTCTGCAATGTAGCTAGTGCTTCATTATTAATTCCGATATCGACCAGTGTCGTTATACCTTGGCTGGCAAATAGCTGTTGTACTTGTTCGATATCGCCCTTTTGCTCAAGCAGTTGGGAGAACTGGCTATTACCGGCAATAAAACCGGGGATCATAGTGTTGCCATCTAAATCTATCATTTCTGTGAGATCGCCTTGGTGGCGCTTGACACCAATGCGCGTGCCTATGGCTTGTACCCGGCCATTTTTGAAAGCGATAGCTGTTACTTTTTCAGCATGGGCCGATAGTGTGAGAATGTTGCCATTGAAATAGATAGTGTCGGCATCAGGCGTATCATCGGTACTGTCGCAAGCTGCCAGTATTAGAATGCCAATGCAAATTAGGAAATGCCTGAAAGCTGATTCTAAGGTGATGGGCATAGTAGCGGTGACCCTCCGGCAATAGGCGAAATACTCATCCAGTTTTTTGAGTATAGGCAGGGTTGAGCCGCTGCACGGAAAACAACAATGGAATTGGTAATTTGCTGCATTTCGCACTACCCATAATAAGGACGTGGTTGGTTTATTTGCTAAGGACTGGATGGATGAAAAGAATAGGGTTAGTGGCGACATTATTACTCTGCGCAGCACCCGTTTCGGCGGATTTATTGGGGTTCTCTGTTGGGGCGACGGTAGGTGGTGCGAGGGTTGAATATGAAGGTAACGATGACTACGGCGTCGAGTATGGCATCAATGGCTCCTATCATATCAATGATATGTTCAGCATTAATGCTGGGGTGGTACAAGGCAGTGCAGATGTCGATGCGCGAGGGGGCAACGCAAAGAATGAGATTGACTATACCGCGTTTCCATTAACGTTACGGGCTGATTTACCTCTAGTGATTGGTAGCGTTTACGGCAAGCTTGGTACCAATTATTACGACTACGATATTGACCGCTCCGGCGTGCCTCGAGAAAGTGATGATGGCTGGGGATTTGCCGGTGGCGCTGGAGTGGTGTTCACTATGCTGCCATTTATCGACCTTTCATTGAATTATGAATATCGCGATATGGGAGATGTAACCAACAACTCCATCCTGTTTGGAGTTAGCGCAGGTCTCTAATAGCGAGATCTATTTCTTCACGAACACCTTGTGTCCACACTGACCATGCCTTGTTGGTCAGTGTGGGAAGTTTGGACACTGGCCAACAAGGTATGGCTATAGCTGCTAAAGGATCAACTGAAGCCTCAACATATCTTTGTGTTGGATACCATTTTCCATGACCGGTTCATCATAATTATCAAGGAAAAAATCCTTGTCGATTCCAACAACCCGAAAGCCCTCACGCTGATAAAACGCCAGCTGGTAGCCGAATGTACCGGTTCCCAAGACCAACTCTTTGGCTTGCTTGCTTCGAGATTCAGAAATCACATACTGCAATAATTGACGGCCAATGCCAGATCCTTGCTGGGTTGGTTCAACAGCGATATTCATCAATTCCAATGTGGTTTCAGAGCGAGGCTTTAATACGCATACGCCCACGGTCTTGTCGTCAGATAGAACGGTATAGATGTCACTACCACTGAGGTATGTTTGTATCTGTTCTGTACTGGGATCGGCTTCTAGTAACAAATCCATTGGTGCGAGTTCGGCGGGAATGCTTTTAAATTGCAATTTTGGCATAACTGATAAATCACATAACAAAAGTTGTTCGATTTTACCGCATTGCGGCGCATTTAACCTCTTTTACAAAACAAGATTCTGATCACCATAATGAAGGCCGTTTTTTTGTACAATGAGGTCAGTCCAGAAACCACCCCCGGAGGTGCCCAATGAGCAACTATGAGCATTACCAATCCACAGTTGAACAGGTATACCGGGCCATTATGCGGAAAGTCGCTAAACCCTGGCACATCGAATATCTTCCTTCGATGGAAAATAGCCAACAGGCTCTCAGGCTTGTCTCTCCCAAAGGCACTATTTGCCAACGTCTTACCTTACCGACTTCATCCGCACAGCAGTGTTGGCCCAATCAAAGTGATGTCAGCCAGCAGATCACCGAGTTTGTGGTAAGGGGAGCAGCCCGCTTGGCGCCGCTTCGTCAGAGTGCTTTTAGAAATAATTTCCCATATTGGTTGGAAAACTGTATCCAGCAACTGCATTCGTTGTGTGACGTCAAAGAGAAGCTGCTAGATGTTGTCAGCAATGTACGCTTCCCCTATCCCAGCCAGGTGAATATTGAAGGTAACTTCCTCCCTTGTTGGGTGTGGAATGAAGATCAGGGTTACATGGCAGTGTCTGTTGTAGACCGCCGTACAGGACGTTTTTCTGGACTACGTCATGTGGAATCGGGCCAGCTGATTGAGCAGGAGCGTTGGTTGGGGGCTCAGGTGATTGATTCCGTTGAAGAGTCAATTGATACCATTGAGCATTATGTCAACGAACTGATTCAGTCGCAGAAGAAAGTCGACTTTGATGAGCCGACCTTGGCAGATGCGATCAGCAACCCTTGTGCGGCCACATTAAGTCCGGTAGCCAGTGTGGCGCTGACGCTTGCAGTGGTGGCTGGGTTTTTTATTACCTTTAAGTGGTTACTCGGTTTTTAGCCTTTCTTGCTGTTTGTCTGACCAAGCCCGTATTTTCCCATGTTAAAGATGGAGAGACTGCGGGCTTTTTCATTGGCTTTGCCACAAGAGAATCTTGGGAATAACGGGGGATTGCGATAAAATTGCCACCGTAATGATCGGGGTAGGAGTAACACTGTGCATAATTTAACGTTGCTTTCTGAAGCAGAAAAAAATCGAGTAGAACTGGACAAGCAAGCGGCCTATTCCGTTTGGCAGGTAAAGAACGGCAAGAAAGGCTATGAGGTCTTTGCTGAGGTGACGAACAATATCGCGGATGATGATGAGCGAGAGTTCTTTGAGCAAGCGGTTTCGAAGTACAAAATCAAAATGGGTGTCGCATAAGCTTTAGCCGCATATGGCTGATAGCAAGCGTTTGCTACATTTGTCATTTTTATCTATTCAGATCATGATTATAAGGCGCAGTACGCGCCTTTTTTGATTCAGTTTGATATGTTAGCGCACTGGTATGTATTTGGCGCTAATGTATTGCTTTTTGGCATGATGTTGCCCGGAAGAATGTGTAGTCAAGCTTGGGTAACGCCTTGCTAGGGCAGAAGGAAGAGATAATGAGCACAAGCAAGAAGGTTCTTGTTGTTGATGATGATCAGGAAATTCGTGAGTTGCTTGACGAATACCTCACCAAGGCGGGCTTTACGGTCATTACCGCTGCTGAAGGGGAGGAGATGAAACGCCGTCTGGCAATGGGAACGCCTGATTTGATCTTGCTGGATGTAATGATGCCTGGGGATGATGGTTTTACCCTATGCCAATACATTCGGAAAACTTCTGATGTGCCAATTATCATGCTGACAGCGGTGTCGGATGAAATGGATCAGATCATTGGCTTGGAGTTAGGGGCGGATGATTACATCGCTAAACCGTTTAGCCCACGACAACTGATGGCACGTATCAAAGCCTTGCTGCGCCGGGTAAAACCTACCGAAGCCCAGCAAATGCCGTCTGCGCCAAAGGCGATCCGCTTTGCAAACTGGCGTTTAGATACAGCCGCCCAGCGTTTGTATGACTTGGACAAAGAAAGAGATTACGAGTTAAGCGGCAGCGATTTTGCGTTGTTGATGTTGTTCTTGACACGTCCGAATGAAGTGCTTGATCGCGATACCATTTCATTTGCTACCCGCGGTCGTGAGGCAACCCCGTCGGCCCGCAGCATAGATGTGCAATTAAGCCGTTTGCGTCAGCGTTTGGGGGACAAGGGAACCCAGCAACGTTTGATCAAGACAATCCGTGGTAATGGCTACTCGTTCAATGCCGAGGTTACCTACGAGGAATAAATCCCCTCGCACTGTTTGTGGTTCTATCTATGAATATTAGAAAGTGGTGGCCGAAGTCCCTGTTGGCCCGCACGCTGTGGTTTACCCTGCTAGCGGTATTTCTTGCCCAGGTCATTGCAACCAGCATTTGGTATGGGCAGTCAAAGCAACGTGATTTGGAAGGCTTGGAGTCGGCATCGGCCAGTATGGCTAATATGTTTGCTTCGACGGTGACCTTCTTCCAATCTCTCCCTCTGGAATACCGCCATATTGTGCTCGATCAGCTGCGCAATATGGGAGGAACCCGTTTTTTTGTCTCATTCAACCAAGAAGAGATCTTGATTGATCCTATTCCTGACTCTTTGATGAAGAGAACAGCGGTTGGGGCCTTTGAAGAGGTGTTAAGCGAAAAGCTCCCCCGGCTTGATGTGATCCGAGTTGAGTTCTCCCGTCCAGAAACCTTACATGTTCTTAAAAATGATATCTTGCTCAGCGATCTGCCTCGCTCTTGGGCGCACTATACCCTGAGCCTTGAGCCGTTCAACCCTCCCATTTTGGTGGTGCAGTTGGAGCTGGCTGAAAACGAGTGGTTGTATATTGCTGCATTGTTGCCGGCGCCGTATGTCACGTTGGAAGATGAAATTATCACTGGCCAGCAACTGGTGTTCATGGTGTTTATGACCGCGCTGCTGCTGGTATTCACCTTTTTAATGATCCGTCGACAGACCAAGCCATTAAAACGGTTGGCGTATGCAGCCAATGCCATGAGTTTTGATATTTATCAGCCTCCGCTCAAAGAAGAGGGGGCTACTGAGTTAGTGACCGCAACCCGGGCATTTAACCGGATGCAGTCGCGGGTACAGCGCTATATCGATGATCGCGAACACCTGTTTTCATCCATTTCTCATGATTTGAAAACACCTATCACGCGCTTGAGGCTCCGTGCTGAACTCATTGATGATGATGCCAAGGTTGAGAAATTCAACCGGGATCTTGATGAGTTAGAGATGATGGTGAAAGGGGCGTTGCAGACGGTGAAAGACACCGATTTGCATGAGAACTTGGCTCAGGTGGATTTGAAAGAACTGCTTTTCAGCATAGCTGAGCGACACAACCAGCATCAGATGAAAGTTGGAATTCCTAGCACCAAGATAGCGCCGTTTATGGGTAAACCATTGGCGTTGAAACGCTGCTTTAGCAACCTAATTGATAATGGCGTGAAATACGGTCATGAGGTGAGCTTGATCATCGTTGATGAGAAGGACTCCTTGATCCTGATTATCAAGGATAAAGGCCCTGGGATTCCGAAGGAGAAACTCGAAGCGGTATTTGAACCTTATGTCCGAGTTGCCAAAGATGACGAAGGCCATGGTTTGGGATTGGGTATTGCCCGCAATATCATTCATGCCCATGGCGGAGATATGGCAATCCATAATGCGGTAGATGGCGGGTTGGAAGTGAAAGTCTATATTCCCCGCTTGTTAAAAGAAGATTAAGGCAATGAACACGAAACACACCTTGATATCGGCTTTGATGATGCTCACTAGCAGCGTGGTATCTGCTGGGGAAGTGGAAGTCTTACACTGGTGGACATCCGGTGGCGAAGCCCGATCGGTCTCTTTGCTAAAAGATAAAATTCAGGCTCAGGGGAATCACTGGAAAGACTTCGCTATCGCAGGGGGCGGTGGTGAAAGTGCGATGACGGTACTTAAAACCCGTGCGGTATCGGGAAACCCACCATCGGCAGCACAGATCAAAGGCCATGATATTCAGGAGTGGGGCCGCTTGGGCTTCTTGACTGATTTGAACGATGTTGCCGCAGAAGATAACTGGTCGAAAATCCTACCGCCGGTCGCCCGTCAAATTATGATGTATGGCGGTGACTATGTCGCTGTACCGGTCAATATCCACCGAGTCAATTGGTTATGGGCCAACCCTAAGGTGTTTGCTAAAGCAGGGGTTGAGGTACCAAGGACTCTCGACGAGTTTTTTGTCGCCGCAGATAAAATTAAACACGCGGGATTTGTCCCTCTGGCTCATGGTGGTCAGCCATGGCAGAACGTGACCTTGTTTGAAGCGGTTGCCTTAGCGGTACTAGGTCCTGCTGATTACCAGCGTGCCTTTGTTGAATTGGATATGTCGGTACTTGGCGGAGATAAAATGGTCGATGTATTTACCCAGTTCCGCCGCATGCGTGATTATGTCGGCGCAAATTATCGTGGTCGAGATTGGAGTACCTCGACAGCCATGGTAAGCAGTGGCGAGGCGGCCATGCAGATCATGGGTGACTGGGCTAAAGGTGAATTCGAAGCTGATGGTAAAGTGCCTGGTAAAGATTATTTGTGTATGGCCGCACCGGGTACACAGGGGTTATTTACCTACAACATAGATAGTTTTGCTTTCTTTAAACTGACTGATGAAGCCAACAGTCAAGCCCAGAAAGATTTGGCAAGGGCCATTCTGGATAAGGAGTTTCAATCTTCATTCAACCTTAGTAAGGGGTCGATCCCGGTAAGGATGGATATGGATTTGACCGAGTTTGACCAGTGTGCCAAAGATTCGCTGGTGGTATTCAAGCACAGTAGTCAATCTGGCGGTTTAGTACCGAGTGTGTCCCAGGGGTTGGCGACAACCAGTTATGTGCAGGCAGCTATCTTCGATGTGGTCAGTAATTTCTTCAATGCAAAAATGGCAGACCCGGAGCAAGCTGCAGACCGTTTAGCAAGGGCGGTGAAATCAGCCATGTAGTCGTTTGATTTTGCTTATTTCATTGAAAGGGTTGCCTTATTGGTAGCCCTTTTTTGTATTCGAAACAGCCTTCTCCTTTGTGTTTTATATACTTATACCAATCATTCCGAGAATATCGGGACGTATAATAGTTGAATATAGGCTATTGCTTGGCTGAAAAGACTGGGTGATTAGCCTGTTATGCTAGGGGGGAGAGCAATGAAAGTATTGTTTTTGGTCCGTCATGCGAAGTCATCTTGGGACGATCCGTCCATTGATGACCATGAGCGTCCTCTTAATAACCGTGGCCTGAAAAACATCCCGAAGATGGTCCACCGTTTGAACGGGTGGCAGCAGGGGCCGCAGTTGATTGTCACCAGTTCGGCACTGCGAGCGTCTCAAACGGCTTATTCGTTTTCTGAAGGTTTGGATTGCTCACCCAAGCTAGAATCTGATCCTAGGGTTTATACCGAGTCCGCGTTTGAACTGATGGATATCATCCGTGAAACCAGTGATGTGGTCGAGCGCTTGATGCTGGTGGGCCATAATCCGGCGATGACCGTACTCGCCCAGATGTTCGGTTTCAAAGAAGATAACTTGCCTACGTGTGGGGTATTGGTGTTTGGTTTTGAAGTTGATTGTTGGCAGGCGATAGCTGAGGAGCAAGGGACCTTGTTTTATTATGATTATCCCAAGCGGGTCCGGCATGAAATATTGGGCCATGAGATTGATCGAATATGATTCGGATATCCATATTCTGCTGAAATGGCAACCATACAGATTTTGTGGTGTTTACAGTTGAAGGAAACCGCTATATCATACGCCGCACTTACGGAGAGATGGCTGAGTGGTTGAAAGCACCGGTCTTGAAAACCGGCATACGTTAATAGCGTATCTAGGGTTCAAATCCCTATCTC
>NZ_JACSOF010000133.1:0-18107 GCF_014349205.1 Photobacterium sp. BZF1 | reverse complement strand
ACATTAATATCCTATTCACAAATTTTAATATTAAAAATAGATGTTTTTAAGCATGATTAATTGTTTTTATATTATTAATTAATCATTTCCATAATGTGGTTTGAGTGTTTTTATCGTGTGTTTTGAGGCTAAAAGGAATGATAAGTTGGCGTGTTAATGGGGCTTGGTTAGTATAAGTTCAATTAATATTTGTTTACAACTATATTGTTGACTATGAATTGAAAAAGAGCGCCATGAGGCGCTCTTTGAATTAATCATAAGTAGCCGTTATGCAAACTATGCCGTTTGTTGCTCACCTTGGGCTGATTGCAGTGCTGTTTCATCATCCTCTTTGCTTACTGTCGCTGTTGGTGGGCAGCGGTCAACGAACCAGCCCATGTAAGACGAAACAATCGTGACGATGATACAAACGAAGCTCAACCACATGAACGGTGCATAGGAGAAGGTTGCGACGCCAAGGATACTTGCCATGTAGATACCGTTATCACTCCAAGGCACCATACCGGATGTCAACGTACCACCAAACTCAGCATTACGTGAAAGGTTCTTGCGTTGGTAGCCAAGACGGTCATAGTTTTTAGCACAAATTTTCGGTGTCAGGATAAGGGATACATACATCGCTGAGCCAAAAACGTTACCCAGGAAGGCGGTAGCAATAGTTGATACCGATAGGCTACCCGCTGAGTTGACGCGTTTTTCGAAGATCTTGGCAATGGTCTGCAGCACACCCACTTTATCCAGTAGTCCACCGAAGCCAAGGCCGAATATGATCACTGCCACCGAGCCAAGCATTGATGACATGCCGCCACGGTTGAGGATTGCATCAATGAAGTCAACGCCAGAGTCAATCGAGAAAGGTGCCCAAGCGGTGTTGAAGGCAACAAGTGGGTCCATATCCTGAACCATTACCGCCCATACGATACCCAGCAATGAACCTAGCGAGATAACTGGGAAGGAAGGTAGGCGCAAAGCCAGAAGGGCAAGCACAATGATCACCGGGACAAAGGAGAATGGCGAGATCACGAACTGCTTGTCCATTGCAAGGATAACAGAATCAACCTGAGACATATCGACATTGCCGGCGTAGTGAATGCCAACACCGGTAAACAGGATACCGGTAATGATGTAGCTGATCAGGGCAATCGGCAGCATGCCTTTGATATGCTCCACAACTTCTACATTCGACATCGATGAAGCCAGAATTACCGAGTCTGATAGTGGTGATAGTTTGTCGCCGAAGTAACAGCCAGATAGGACAGCACCTGCTGTCATTGGCGCAGGAATACCTAGGCCCTGGCCAATACCCATCATCGCGATACCGGCTGTACCCGCCGCACCCCAAGAAGTACCCGTTGCCAGTGCTGTCATCGAACAGATCAGCATAGTCGCCAACAGGAAGATTGAAGGGTGGATGGCTTTCAAGCCATAGTAAATGATGGTTGGGACAATACCACCGGCAATCCAGGTACCAACGAGGGCACCGACCGCTAACAAGATAAGAACGGCACCCAAGCCGTTAGCAATGCCTTTTGTCGCAGCGGTTTCCAGCGATTTGTAATCATGGCCAAGCTTGATGCCCAGTGCCATGATGACGAACCAGCCGATATAAAGCGCTAGCTGGATAGGTAAATCGAGTTTCGCAGTAAAAGAGAAAGCCAGCGCAAGAAAAATACCGAGGGCAATAAAGACCTGAGTCAGCGACGGTAGTTTCACAGTCTGTTTGTTCATACTTCTAACCTTGTGAGTTCGAGCCTGTAAATTGTGAATAGCCTTAGGACAGGTGTTATCAATCCTAAGGGATTATTTTCTAATAATTTTGATGACCATATTGGTCTGCTAAAGGGTAATAGCATTGATTCGCCGCTACTCTAGCGGATAGCTTTCGAGGTCACGATAAAAAATGTCTATAGATGTGATCTCATCCAAAATCATGCGGATAGCCCTTAAAAAAGCACGCTTGTATTTTAATTTATTGTTAAATTGGCGTACTTAATTTGTGCTTTGTATGTTTTTTGACTGTTCTTTCATATTGTTTCCGTGTGTGTAATTCCATTAATAGATAGATGATATCACCATAAATCAGGTGATATTCTAGAATTAAGCATTGCCAATGTGAGTTATGGTAGGTTATCAATTTGTGGCGAAATGATCAAAATAAGTAATGGTAAAAGTTAGTTGCTGATTAAATGGTTTTTCACCTTTTGGCTTTATTTTTATACATTTTGTTGGCATTTGAGGGGCGTTTGAACAATTGTTGAGTGTGTTCTAGCCCGAAATTTCACCAAAAATTATATGGTTTTTTAGCGTTCTTCACCGCAAGCTTTAATAAATGTCGGCGGTTTTGTTTACAGGGTAGTGATTTTTTTTACAGGAATTTTGCAACTTCTGCTTGAGTTTCGTGGCTGAAATTACTATAGATGGGGGCCTGCCTGTCGTTATAACTATCGCCTGTTGCTTGGCTTAAGGTCCTACCAGTTATCTTGCCAGTAATGTTGATAGTTATACCGATAGAACAATGATCAGGGAGTGTAGTGCACATGATGAAAGTAGGATTAGTGGGTTGGCGAGGCATGGTGGGCTCTGTCCTGATGCAACGTATGGTAGAAGAGGGTGATTTCAATGTGATTGAGCCTGTTTTCTTCTCTACGTCCCAAGTGGGGATCCCAGCTCCGAATTTTGGTAAGGATGCCGGTGTCCTTCATGATGCGTTTGATATTGAGCGCTTGAAACAGTTGGATGCGATTGTCACCTGCCAAGGCGGTGGCTATACCGAGAAAGTTTACCCAGCACTACGCCAAGCAGGCTGGAAAGGGTATTGGATTGATGCGGCTTCTACCCTGCGTATGAAAGAAGAGTCGATTATCGCCCTTGATCCGGTTAACTACGAGCAGATGAAACAGGGCCTACACAATGGTGTAAGCACGTTTGCAGGTGGTAACTGTACAGTTAGCCTAATGCTGATGGCTGTAGGTGGCTTGTACCAAGCAGGTTTGGTTGAATGGATGACATCCCAAACTTACCAGGCGGCTTCTGGTGCGGGTGCGAAAAACATGCGTGAGCTGATCAGCCAGATGGGTGTAATTAACGATGCGGTATCTAGCGAACTCGCTGATCCGTCGACATCTATTTTGGATATTGATCGTAAAGTAGCGGAAACTATGCGCTCTGAAGACTTCCCAGCTTCTGAGTTCGGTGCACCGTTGGCTGGCTCATTGATCCCATGGATTGATGTGAAGCGCGAAAACGGCCAGAGCAAGGAAGAGTGGAAAGGCTCGGTAGAAACCAACAAGATCCTAGGCCTTGATAACAACCCAATTCCTATCGACGGGACTTGTGTACGTATCGGTGCAATGCGTTGTCACAGCCAGGCACTGACTCTGAAGCTGAAAAAAGCCGTGCCAATGGATGAAGTGGAAGAGATTATCGCATCGCATAACGATTGGGTTAAAGTGATCCCGAACGACCGTGATGTGACTGTCCAAGAGCTTAGCCCAACAAAAGTAACGGGTACCCTGTCTATTCCTGTTGGGCGCTTACGTAAACTGGCAATGGGTGATGATTACCTCAATGCGTTTACTGTTGGTGACCAGCTATTGTGGGGTGCGGCAGAGCCACTACGTCGTACACTGCGAATTATCTTGGCTGAAAAGCAATAAGATTAAGACTTATATAACAAAGGCCTGCTGATGCAGGCCTTTTCTGTAGGTATGGTAAGTATCTCAACTCTTTTGGGGATAATATCCAACACAGCAGAATGAAAATTTCAAAAACGCAGGTGACATCCATGTCGCTCCAACCCTAGGACGCCAGCCCGGACCATCCTTGGCGGCTAGGTTTTAAAATTTTATCCTACTGTATTGATGAGTTTTTAAAGATGCATTGAACTTAGGCCTGCATGGTGCAGGCCTTTTTTTATTGATGGGATTGTTAGCTTGCTGGTGCCTGGCGGTTGCGGCGCCAAATCGCCAGAACGTCTTTCTCTTTCAGTTTGGCCATTGCCACGTAGGCAACTGGTACCACGAAGAGTGAGAAGAACGTACCTGCGACCAAGCCGCCTACCAGCACCAGACCTATGTTCACCCGGCCCAGAGAACCAGGGCCGTCGGCAAAGGCCAGAGGTAGCGAGCCGAGGATCATCGTAAGCGAGGTCATCAAAATCGGTCGCAGACGTGAGCGGGCACTTTCCAGCGCTGCTTTGATGGCGGTTGCACCCTGACGGCGCTGCTCGTTGGCAAACTCAACCAGCAAGATACCGTGTTTGGTGACCAAGCCTACCAGTGTCAGCAAGCCGATCTTCGAGTAGATATTCAGGCTTTGGTCAAACATCGCCAGGGTCAACAGGGCACCGACAATACATAAAGGAACTGTCAGCATAATGACCAGTGGGTCGATGAAGCTCTCGAATTGTGCAGCTAGGATCAGGTAAACAAAGATCAGGGCCAGCAGGAAGAGTAACTGGGTACCGGCCTGCGAATCATCCAATAGCTTGACCGTGCCGTTGAAGGCGTAGTCCTGAGCACTATTTAGCAGTGATGGGGCTTCTTGGTCGATGTAAGCTTTGATATCACTGGCCGTATAGCCCTGCATTAAGTCTGCGGTGATTTCAGCACTGTCTTTCCCCATGAACGTTTTAAAGCTCGACTCTGCTGTCGTCTGCTTGATAGTGACAAATTGCGACAGCGGCAGACTCTGGCCTGAGTCTGAGCTTACGTAAAGCTTATCGAGTACGTTAAAACTGCCGAGATCATGGCGGTTAACCTGTACTTGGATTGGATAGGTGAAACCATCATCGGCCTGCAAGTCTGCCGCTTTGACCGAACCGAGGAAGGTCGATAGGGCATTGGTGACATCGCTGTAATTCACCCCTGATAAAATGATCGCGTTACGGTCAATTTCCAAATCATAGGTTAACTGATCACGAAGGGTTGAGTTCTTGACGTTAGTCACCCCGGGATACTGCTCAAGCAGGTTAGTCACTTGCTCTGCTGTTTTTGCCAAGCTGTCAGTATCACGATCGACAGTCGTCAACTCCAAGACTAGGTTCGTTGCGATGCCAAGGTTATCTGCAGAGCGGACGGCAAATGACATGTCGTAGGCTGAAACGGTACGGTTAGCCTTTTCCGTGAGGCTGGCGATAACCTCATCTGCTGTTTGCTGGCGTTCACCCCAAGGTTTGAGCAACACATGGTTGGTTGGCGTACCTTCAATGTAAGACAAGTTGGCTTCGATAGCCTGCTGTCCAGACATAGCACTGTTGAGCTCATCATTATGCGATAGGTGGTACTGGCGTCCGACCCCGGTCGGTGCGGTTGATGTGACTTCGATGAAACCAGAGTCTTCAGTTGGTAGCAGCACTTGCGGCATTTTGATGAAGGCAAACCCTGAAAGCACTAACAGAAGGCATGATAATCCAGCCATAACGGCTTTGCGGTTGAACCATTTCTCAAGCTCAAGCGTGTACCTGTCGGCTAAGCGGTTGAGCTGGTGGTCAACACGGGCAAACCACTTCGGGTGCTGGTTAACAGGCTTAATCAAGTAAGCGCTCATCATCGGGGATAAGGTGAGGGCCACCATGCCGGAGATGATCACTGCCGCTGCTAGGGTAAAAGCAAATTGACGAAACAGATCGGCTGTTAGCCCTGACATCAACCCGATAGGCAGATACACAACGGCTAGGGTGAGTGTCATGGCAATCACCGGGAAGATAATCTCTTTGCTGCCTTTCAAAGCAGCGTTAAATGGTGTTTCGCCTTGTTCTATATGGCGATAGCAGTTCTCGACCACCACAATCGCATCATCGACCACCAATCCGATTGCAAGGATAATCGCAAGGATAGTCAGGACATTGATACTAAATCCAAGCAGTGCCATAACCGAAAATACACCGATCACGCACACTGGGATGGTGATAATCGGTACCGAGGCAACACGAAACGAGCCGAGGAAAAGCATGACCACGATGGAAACCAAAACAATGGCCTCCAGCAAGGTCGCAAACCCCTCATCGATGGCTGACTCGATGAAGTCGGCTTGGTTGTAAACCATCTTCATCTCGATCCCATCTGGGAGCTTGGTTTGCATAGATTCGATAGCGGCCTTCACCCTATCGGCGACGACAACGGGGTTTTCCGTTTTGAGTGGCAGAACCTGCAGCGACATGGCCTGGTTGCCATTGACGGTAAGCAAACTTGGGCTGAGGCTTTCTTCACCCATAACCACATCGGCAATATCTTTGACCCGGATGATCTGGCCGTTATCAACTCGGATGACGAGCTCTTGCACATCTTGCAATGAAGTCACCTGGCTAACTGGGTTGATAGAAAAATCCCGAGCTTCACCTTTGATGGTACCGGCAGTGAAGGTACTGTTGTAAGTACTCAATGTGCCAACGACATCAGCGGTTTTGATGTTAAGCGCTTTCATGCGCTCCGGCTTAAGCCACACTCTTACCGCTTTTGAGGAGCCGCCATACGGGCCCCACACACTGCCTACACCTTGAATGTGGCGAAATTGCGGTACAAGTTGCTGGCTGATGTAGTCATACATCTCCTGCTGCTCAAGGCCACCGGTGTTAACGAAGGTGATGACATTACTGGTGGTGCTGGTATCTGATGAGTTATCCGTTACCGTCGGCTTGTCAGTCATACTCGGCGGAAAATCACCAATCGCCTCAACACTGCTGCGTAACTTGTTCATCAGGTTGGTGTACTCAACATCATCAACATCGTCGCTGAAGTTGATTTTCAGGGTACAGCTGCCCTCGACACAGTCGGTGGTCATGGTATCGACGCTATCGAGCCCGGTTGCGGCGTCGATAAGCTTATCGGCGACATTACGCGACATGAACTCGGCGCTGGCACCTGTGATATTGGCGCTGACGGTCGCTGTGGCTGTCTGATGCTCTGGGAAGTATTGGATAGCCAGCTTCTGGAATGACAAGATCCCCAGAAGTACCACGGCAATACTCAATACAGAAGCAAAAACGGGGTGGCGGATACAGACTTCAGGCAAGCGCATTATCCTGCCTCCTTATTGGTCACGTTTGCGGCGTTGTCATTGGCTTTTGATAGCGCTTTTTCAGGCTGTTGGGAGGAGAGAATATTGACAGTGCTCTCGTCCGTTAGCTTTTGCTGGCCGGTGATCACCACGTTTTCACCTTTCTTGAGGCCTTGCTCAATAATGACATAGCCATCATTGGTATTGGCGCCCAGTTCAACCTGCCGGCGTTGTGGCTGGCTGCCTTCAACAACCCATAGGTAGCGTTGCTCATTGTTGGCGAGGACAGCATTCTGCGGAACAACCAATTGTGCCTTGCCCCTTTGCAGTTGCTGGCTGACATTGGCAAACATACCCGGCGCAAGCACCAGTTCTTGGTTCTCGATGGTGGCATGGACCTCGACTCGGCCTGAGCTTTCATCGACTGCTGGGGCAATGTAATTCACTTCGCCAGTAAAGGTTTGCTCAGGAAACGCAGAGACGGAAACATTCACGGTCTGGCCAATCTGCGCCATGCCAAGATCTTCTTGGCTAATGGCATAGGTAACATTGACAGGGTCTAGCTTATACAAGCTGACCAATGCAGTTGAGGCATCAATATGGCTACCAATGGAATGGGTAAATGTCGTCAGCCTGCCATCGAAAGGAGCAACAATGGTGTAGTCTTTCAAGGTTGCTTCTTGTTGGCGAAAGTCAGCGGCCGCTAAATTGACTTCTTCCTGAAGTTCGTCCATGTCCTGCGGTGATAGGGCGTCTGGTTGTTTGGCGAGTAGGTCACGGGTACGCTGTAATTTGGTCTTGGCCAAGTTGAGGGTACTGCGAGCTTTATCCAGAGCCGCTTTGGCTTTGGTGCTGTCGAGTTCAGCGATGACGTCACCTTTTTTAACGGCGTCACCATCATTGAAGGCAATCTTTTCAATTTTGGCACCGGCACTGAAAGTCAGGTTGGCATTATCAAGTGCGGTGATCTTGCCCACTTCCTCTATTTTCTGGGCAATGTTTCGGGTGGACACAGGCTCCACGGTAACCGGAATCGCTGAGGGCTCAACATCATTGGCCATCACCATCGCGGGGGCTAGGCAAAGGAAAGAAGTGGCAATCGTCTTGCAGGCTGAATATCTGGTCATAGGAGTATCTTCTTGCTGAATACCCCCGCATTTTTACTTTCATCTGTTCAGGGAATTGTCAGGAAATCGTCAATCAAGTCTATGAAATACCTATATTTTATATTTTTTATGGCTTTTTAGAACGACTCAGAAAGGCAATTCAGTGGTAAGACTAAAAGCTAGAGGCAAAAAAAACGCCTGCCAAAGCAGACGTTTCATTCTTATCTCAACATCATTTGATGGTGAAATAGAGGGGGAATTAAAGCTCGATTAAGCAGCTAGGTTCTTCGCAACGAAGTCCCAGTTAACCAGTGCCCAGAAACCGTTCATGTAGTCTGGACGTAGGTTACGGTAATCGATGTAGTAAGCGTGTTCCCACAGGTCAACAGTTAGAAGAGGAGTAACACCTTCTTCAGTTAGTGGAGTCGCTGCGTTAGACGTGTTAACGATGTCTAGAGAGCCGTCAGCTTTCTTAACAAGCCAAGTCCAAGAAGAACCGAAGTTGTTGATTGCAGAATCAGTAAACTTCGCTTTGAACGCGTCGAAAGAGCCGAAAGCAGCATTGATAGCTTCAGCAACTTCACCTGTTGGTTCGCCGCCAGCGTTTGGTGCTAGGCAGTGCCAGTAGAAAGTGTGGTTCCAGATCTGAGCTGCATTGTTGAATACGCCACCAGTTGAAGTCTTAACGATTTCTTCTAGTGATTTTTCTTCTAGCTCAGTACCTTCGATAAGACCGTTTAGCTTAACCACGTAAGTGTTGTGGTGTTTGCCGTGGTGGTACTCAAGAGTTTCCTGAGAGATGTGTGGCTCAAGAGCATTTTTTTCGTAAGGTAGAGCTGGTAGTTCGAATGCCATTGCTCGATTCTCCATTTTGGTTAAGGGGCGTTTCCCTTGACATTGCTTCCAGTCGGCTAGGGCCAACTTATTATTTGAAACTGACTATTGTCACCGGATTACTATACCGTGAGGTATAGGTCTAAATTGTGACGGTGAAATCATTTTAGCAAGTTTTTTCTTTATTAAAAGATCTGAGAGGCAAAAAGAGGAGAAAAATAATATCCTTACTTTCTTTAGGCATTTTTTTCCTGCGCGTGACCAAGTAGAATGATGTCTGTGATAGTCAACTTATAAAGCAAAGTCGTAAGAGGAAGCTATGGAAACCATCGACAAAATTAAACAACAGATTTCTGAAAACGCAATCCTGTTGTACATGAAAGGCTCACCAAAACTGCCAAGCTGTGGTTTTTCTTCTCAGGCAGCACAAGCACTAATGGCATGTGGTGAAAAGTTTGCTTATGTCGATATCCTGCAAAACCCTGATATCCGCGCAGAGCTTCCAGCCTACGCGCAATGGCCGACTTTCCCTCAGCTATGGATTGAAGGTGAGCTAATCGGTGGCTGTGACATCATCATCGAGATGTTCCAGAAAGGCGAACTTCAGCCATTGATCAAAGAAGCCGCTGAGCGCCGTGACGGTGAAGCAGCAGAATAATCTGTTGAACGAATAGTGATTTGGTAGGCAGGTTAACACTAAGCTCTACCAACGGTATTCGCAAAACACCCTGGGAAAGACAATTTCTCGGGGTGTTTTTGTATCAGCGAATATGGCTGAATCTGGCGCCAAGCGCATGAGTTGGGTGCCCGCGCACAGAAGATTTTACAAATGCTCGCTTAAGGTTCTGAGCTTATCTATTGCCGGCTGGGCTTGCTCGATATTTTCAGCAGAGGCATAACGTTCAATTTCAGCCAGTGGCTGGGCAAGTGCTTCGCATTCGAGCATTTTGGATGCCCCCTTCATCCTATGGGCGATATCGGCAGCCTGTAATTGATCGTGTTGTGCTAGGGCAGCCTCAAGTAATTGCAGGTCACGCTGATGCGTCTCCTTGAACTCTACTATCAACTGTTCTGTTAATGCGTGGTCATCGAACATGGCTATTAGCTTTTCTCGATCAAACAAGTAATCTGCACCGCTTGGCTTTCTGGGGCTATTGGTGCCTTGCTGCTCCCCAAGTTTGTTGTTTGTCTCACTTTCACTGTTAATCTCTAGGTCATCGTCGGCAAAGCTAACTAATTCATTGGGCTCTTCTGTATTTTCTTCAGCTGTATCAAGGCTTGCAGTGATACCACCAAACAAGGCACCAAAGTCATCAGCTAGGATGTCTGAGTCAGCGATTATTGTTGCCTCTGTTTCTAGAGTGGGATGAAGTTTGGTTTCAGCTGTTTTGGGTGGAAGCCATTTCTCAATCAGGGTGCTTAACTGCTCGATGGAAACAGGTTTGACGATAAAGTCACTCATTCCTGCAGCAAAGCAGCGTCCATCTTCTCCCTGAACGGCATTGGCGGTGAGGGCTATGATTGGCAGTCCCTCCGCAAGGCAAGAATGAGCAAAGCTTGAGCCCACCGTTGAAGCCAGTCTTGCTGCCCTTTGCTCGTTACTTTCATCGTATTGCTCAAACTGAGTGTAGAGTTCCCGGGCATGCTGCTCCTTTTGCCGTACTGTAGTCGCTAGTGTATAGCCATCCATTTCTGGCATGTGGCAATCTGAAAGCAATAAGCCGTAACGGTTTTGCTCTAACGCTTGCAAGGCTTGTACGCCATTGTCGACAATATCGGCCACTACACCCAGTTTCTCCAATTGTTTGGCAATCACTTGCTGGTTTATAGGGTGATCTTCGGCGACTAAAATCAATCGCCCTGACATCTCGGCGTGTTCACGACTCTCCATGACAACTTGCGTTACTGGTGACTCAAGGTGTTGGACTAAAGGGGCCACCCGCTGGGTCATCACATGGCGTAAGTTATCTGGGAACAGGGGATTGACTGACAAGCACCAGTGTTCATCCATAGGCTCTGGCGATAGCATCGGGTTTTGATTAATGATGATCACCTTGGTCGTTGGTGCATTTTGTTCAAACCAAGCGGTTGGCAGTTTGAGTTGTTGCCACAACGACAGGGTCAAGAAAGCAAAGTCAGGCTTAACTCGAGCGATCTTGTTGCAAACCGTCGATGGGTTATCCAGTGTTGTAAGTTCAGTTGATAACCCTAAGTGTTCTAGGTAGCGGCAAAGCTCTTCCCGCTGGATAAAGTAACCAAATACGTTTGCTGTCTGGGTATGAAAGGCGGTTGCCGATGTACCTTGTTCGTGGCATAAAACCGGCAGTGGCAGGGTGATACTAAAGGTGCTCCCTTTACCTTCCTCACTACTCAGCGCAACCGTGCCATTCATCTGCTCAATCAGTTTGTGGGCGATGGCTAAGCCCAGTCCAGTACCGCCAAATCGCCGGCTGGTGGTTTGGTCTGCTTGGGCAAATGGCTGGAATAGCGCCAGTTGTTTGTCTTTGGGTATGCCAATACCGGTGTCTTTGACACTGAAACGGATATGCTGGCAGTCCTGCCCAGCAAACTCTTCTTTGGTTGCCATGATGTCTACCGCAAGAGAAATGGTCCCTTGCTGGGTAAACTTAATCGCATTGTTGAGGAAGTTATTGAGAATTTGCTGTAAGCGAATGTCATCGACTAAATGGCATTGGGCCAACCGTGGATCTTGCCAATAGTGGAATGCCAACGACTTTTGCTGGGCATGGATGGACTGGGGTTGGATGATCCGCGCCAGTACAGTACCTAGCTCAACCTGTTCAGGGTTGAGATCCAACTTGCCTGCTTCAATTTTGGAAAAGTCCAGCACGTCATTGACGATATGGAGCATATTTCGCGCGGATTGGGTCAGGCCGCCATGCAGTTTCTTGGTCTCATCATTGAGTGGTTGGTCAGCCATCAGTTCTAGCAGGCCGAGGATACCGCTGATAGGCGTCCGTACTTCATGGCTGATGGTGGCTAGGAACTGCGATTTTGCCTCTGTTGCACTTTCAGCTTTTTGCCTTGCTGTATCTAATGCCAATTGCTGCTGTTTGAGCAATGAGATATCGGTGATGACGGTATTCCAATAGAAGCCCTTCTCCTCATGCGGAGTAATTCGGCTTTTGAATTGCACCCACATCGGTGTAGGGCTAGAACTCGCAATGGCTTGCTCATGATCCCAGTGTCCTTGCTGGCAGGCGTTGAGCATGCTTTGCTCTAGCTCTTGGATATTTTCAATTGCCATTTTATCTAGCAGCGTTTCTGGTGAACGAAATAGCTGTTCGGCAGAGACCTGCAACAGTTCGTTGATGCTTGCACTGACAAAGGTGAATTGGAACTGTAGTGGCTTGGCGGGATCTGGCTGGATATGCTGCAGCACAATCCCGTCAAGGTTATCGGCAAGGTGCTGGAGTCGTTGCTCCGCTTTTTTTGCCCTTAGCTCCGCAGCTTTACGCTGCAGGATCTCTTTGGCCATCTTGCGGTTCCAGCCAATAATGCTGGCAATGACCACGATTCCCAAGGTTGAAATCAACCCGGCCCACTTAGCGACCTCAAGCGGTGCTAAACCTTCTTGGTAGTCGAAGGTGAGCCATTGGTGTTCGAGCCTTGAGTATTCCTCTGATGGAATAGAAGCCAGAGCCTTGTTGATAATATTTAATAAAATAGGGTGGCGGTAATTGATTGCAAAACTCAGCGGCAACAAGTTATCCGGCAAGATCTGACCCTGCATGCGGAACTGGCCGATGTAGTCACTTTGCAGCAGTGGGGAAGCATGATGGAGTGAGGTGAGGACTTGATCGACCTGTTCGGATTGCAGTGCACGAAAAGCAGAGTCTTGGTCGGGGAATGACTGCATTTCACAATCTAGACATAGCGTTGAGAGCAAACTCTCTCCTGCCGTGCCACTGATTGTTCCTACTTGGCTTGTTCCCTGGCTGAGTAATTGGGTGAGTGCGGGATCAGCGTTGCCAAACAGGACCCAGGGTTCATTGACATAGGGTGCCGAGAAGTGCATTTGTAGCGCGTCTTCTGGGGTTACCGTCAAAGCCGATAACATCATGATATCGCCATTGATAAATGCTTCGCGCAGCTCTTCGTATGAGGGCTTTGATACGACTTCAAACTTCACGCCCAGCTCATTGGCAATAATCTTCAGCAGGTCGGCGGTGAGGCCAGAGTGATGGGACTGTTCGCTGATAAAATCATAAGGCGCCCAGTCGCGATGCACGCCAACAGTGATAGTAGGGTTAGCTTCGAGCCAACTTCTTTCCTCTTGGCTCAAATTGAGGTGCCCATATTGAGCAAACATGTTGAGTTGGTCGGGTGTTAGCCATTGGTTATAGATAGATTTAATACTGCCAGCTTTAATGTCTTCCAAGGCAAAGTTGATTCTGTTGAGAAGCCGGTGTTTGCCTTTTGGGGTAGAAAAATGCAGGTGGTTGGTGGGTAAATCCGGCAAGATTGATAAAGTTAGCTGGGAGTCGCCCAGTTGCTTGATGAGATTAGACAAAACAACCGCATCACCAATATACCCCTTGGCCTGTTGCTGTAAGATGCTGTTTATCGCGACTTCACTGTCTGGCACAGGGCGAAGTTGGGCCCAAGGTAGAATAGTGGGTAAAAGCTCTTGCAGCGCAAACCCTTGTTCGATAGCGATGACCTCGCTGTCGAGTTCTTGGTAATGGTTGATTGGCTTATTGAGCGTAACCACACCACGGCGCAAGGAAAAAATTGGCTCACTGAACGACATGTAACCTTGCCGGTTGGACGTTGAGGTAACCCCGGCCAGTAAATCCAACTCTCCTGCTTTAAACGCATTGGTGACGTCTTCAAACGTTGGGTAAAACACTACCTCGTAGTCAAATTCAGCATGGTGGGAGACCTGTTTGAGCACATCCATGAGAAGCCCGCTGTAACTATCTGGTGAAGCTACGTACCCATCCGCCGTGATGTTTTGCTCCAAGGTGGGGCTGACAAAAATATAGGGGGGAAGGTTGAAGCCAGGAAAGCCAACCCTGACTTGAGTTTTTTGGGGGATGGTAGGTTCTTGGCTAGCGACTGTACTCAAGGAGGTTAAGGCCACCCAACAGGCTAGGAGGATAAAAGAAAAATATCTCGCCAATGTTTTGGGCTGCATACTTTACTTCCTTGTAAAGAAGCGAGCATAGGCTCGCGGGTTATGGGCGAAGAGTAAATCTAGTTGGTTTCATCGAGCACAATGGTGTCTTTCGGATTTTCCGTATTGTTATCAGCCGTGTTCTTTAGCCTTTGGTTGGCTTCATATAAGTCTTTCAAAGCAATACCTTGAAGGTTGGCTAGCCCTTCACTCACGGGTGCTTGAGTTTTTTCGCTAAGTTGCTGGTATCGAGAGAAGTTGTTTTTATCCCCCAACCAGCTAAACGCCCAACAAAGGAGGTAAATGGTTTCGAAATCGACGACCTCCTTATCTTCAACCAAGGTAAGGATATGCTGCGCTTTATCGTTATCCTCATTAAGTAAGGCTTGGATCGCCAAGAGTGCTTTTTGAGGGCCTTTTCCCCGCAACCGACTTTTTGGATCATTACACAGACGGCTCCAAGCCCCATCTAGCCGCCAGTTCTTTAAGGCGCTGCTATCGTTTTTGTGCTGGAGTGCCATCAGGTCGGCAAACAGAATCATACCCCGGCGACCTGGTGTGTCCCACATTGAGTGAGGCAGCAGTTGCGCCGTTTTAATAAGCTGAGGGATCGCTTTTTCCAAATCGAGGTGAATAAGGTGAACCCAGGCGAGGGTCAGGGTTTGCTCGATATTGCCGCTGTGTAGTTGGATATGCTGAAGAATAGACTCTTCGGCTTCATCCCATTGTTCGGTAAAGGTGCAGATAGCCGTTTTTAGTTTGAGCAAGCGGACATTGAACGGATTGAAACGGATTAACTTGTTTACTTGCTCTAAGGCTTGTTGATATTTTTTTTGCGCAACCAGTATTTCGGCTTGTTTGACTTTGGCTTGCAGGACATCGTGGACTTGCAGCAAGCCGGCCAGCATAGCTTGGGCTTCTTCATATTGCTGTTGTTCGGTCAGCAAATCGGCCACATACAAGATGCCTCCTTTTAATGCGGCAGTATCTGGTGCTTTGGCAAATAGCGGCTTAACACTTGGAAGCCCATTGTTGGTATAAGCCTGCTGCAATATGTCGCAGTACTCCCGTTTCTGCAAACCGGCAGTAACGCGCTTGATAATGTCTTCTGAACGGATGGGCTTTATCAGGTAACCGTCAGGTTCATGCTGTGAATAGCCAAAGAAAACCTCTTGGCTGTCATTGCCCGTTACGATAAAAACCAATGCCCGGCGGGAGAGTAAGTTTTTAAAATGAAGGTATTCAAGTAGTTGCAAGCCAGTACTGCCTGTGCCCAGGTTATGGTCGATGAGAGTAATATCGAACTTACGTTTGCTGCAGGCATGCACTGCACCTTTGGCATTCGCGGTACTGATGATGTTGTTCATCGGCACACCCAACTTCATGAGCAATGCACGGGTAGCACTTTGAATGATGTTGCTGTCATCAATGATGAGAAAAGAAGATTGCGCGATCCTGTCCATATATCATCCGTGATATAAAACACCTTGAATAACTATAGAACAGAAAGTGTCTAAATAACCATTTAATTTGGTTAGGGTTATTGGGCGAAAAAAAGGCCAGCCGGATAACCGGCTGGCCTATTCAGACTTAAGGTCTAATACCTGTTTAATTCTGTATTACAGCACCATAGAGGCAATCCAGCCGAAGGCAATCAACGGCAGGTTATAGTGGATAAACGTTGGTACAACAGAATCCCACACGTGCTCGTGCTGTCCGTCTGCATTCAAGCCCGCTGTTGGGCCCAATGTAGAGTCAGAGGCTGGTGAACCGGCATCACCGAGTGCAGCTGCAGTACCCACTAGAGCAACAGTGGCTAGCGGGGAGAAACCGAACGTCAGGCATAGCGGTACATAAATAGTTGCCAGAATTGGGATTGTCGAGAACGAAGAACCGATACCCATAGTCACGAGCAGGCCCACAACCAACATCAACAGAGATGCGAGAGGCTTGTTATCACCAATGATATCGGCCAGTGAGCTAACCAGCGTCTCAACGCCGCCTGTTGCTTTCATTACTGAGGCAAAACCTGCAGCCGCAATCATGATAAAGCCGATCATCGCCATCATGTGCACACCTTTGGTGAATACATCATGGGTTTCTTTCCACTTGATCACGCCACCGAAGGTGAAGACCATAAAGCCGATCAGACCGCCGACAATCATCGAGCCGCTGTACAACTGGGCACCCAGTGCCGCCACGATAGCACCGACAGCAATGTAGACGTGCTGCAAGTTGATTGTTTTGTGTTCAGGCTCTGAAGCAAGAATTTTCTCTTCTGAGTATTCACGAGGCTTGCGGTAGGAGAAGAACGTCGCCACCAGTAAACCGAAGATCATGCCTAGCGCAGGTAGCATCATAGCAACCGGTACTTGGCCTGCTGTCACGTCAAGGCCGTTGTCGTGCAGGTTCTTCAGAAGGATGTTGTTAAGGAAAATACCACCGAAGCCAACAGGTAGCACCATGTATGGTGTTACCAGACCGAATGTCAGCACACAGGCAATCAGACGGCGGTCAATTTTTAGCTTGGCGAAAACGTGAAGCAGGGGCGGGATCACAATTGGGATAAATGCAATGTGAACCGGGATCGCATTCTGAGAAGAAATGGCTAGAAGCACAAGAATGATTAAAACAGAATACTTTACGCCCGTGGCAGCAGCTGCATTGTCATGGCCGCTGATACGCTTGATCACTTTTTGCGCCAGGACATCAGTAATGCCTGAGCGTGAAATTGCTACGGCAAACGTACCTAGCATGGCATAGCTCAATGCCGTGGTGGCACCGCCACCCAAACCGCCTTCGAAAGCTGAAATGGTTTCCGAAAGTGGCATCCCGCCAATCAGGCCACCAATAATGGCACTGAAGGTAAGCGCTACTACAACGTTTACTCGCATTAATGCGAGTAAAAGCATAACGCATACCGATATAACTACTGGGTTCATAAACTTAAGATCCGTCCATTGTGTTATGTCGTGAATTGCTTGAAGCTTGCACCTTATGTGCAATGTTTCTTATTTGTTTTGGCTGCTTTGCTCAAAGGAAATCAATTTACAACATGTAGAATAAAAATTCATGTAGTGAAGGAATTTTCTTTTATTGTGCTGCATGTCTAAGCCTTGTCACATAACCCTGTCTATACTGGTTTTCGCCATTTTGGTATGAATATTCGGCAGTAGTACATAGGTATTACTGTGTGATCTTATCTTGGCTGAGTTTTCTGCTACAAACTTAAGCCCAGCCGACAACATGGAGTTTGTTATGAGTGTTCTAGTTGGCCGCCCGGCCCCGGACTTTACTGCTGCTGCAGTGCTTGGCAACGGTGAAATTGTTGATGCCTTCAACCTACACAGCCATATTGCGGGCAAGCCTGCTGTGCTGTTCTTCTATCCGCTAGATTTCACCTTTGTGTGCCCATCGGAACTGATCGCCTTTGACAAGCGTTTCGCTGACTTTCAGGCTAAAGGCGTTGAAGTGATCGGGGTATCTATTGATTCCCAGTTCTCGCACAATGCATGGCGTAATACAGCGGTTGAAGACGGTGGCATTGGCCCGGTTCAGTACCCGCTGATTGCTGATACCAAGCATGAAATCTGCCAGGCTTATGATGTTGAACACCCTGAAGCGGGTGTTGCTTTCCGTGGTTCATTCCTGATTGATAAAGAAGGTGTGGTTCGCCACCAGGTTGTCAATGACCTGCCGCTAGGCCGTAATATCGACGAAATGCTACGTATGGTTGATGCCCTGCAGTTCCACGAAGAACACGGTGAAGTTTGCCCAGCTCAGTGGGAGAAAGGCAAAGAAGGTATGGATGCTTCACCACAAGGTGTCGCTGCGTACCTGTCTGAGCACACTGAAGACCTATAAGGTATGTTTTGTTTGCTCACTGTTGTAGAGTTGAATGGTGAGTAGAGATAAAAGAAGGCTAGCCGGGAGGCTTAATGCCGATCGTTTAAGGCACTTGAACGATCCTAATATTGCGTAATAATCCCTACCAGCTTTTGTTGGTAGGGATTTTTTATATGTTGGTTAAT
>NZ_JACSOF010000132.1:0-18181 GCF_014349205.1 Photobacterium sp. BZF1 | reverse complement strand
ACGTTGGTTGATGCTGAGTAAGTGATCGTAGCTATCGGAGAGGATAGCCCTTGCTAGATCAGGCAATTGATTTTCAGCATCTTCAAGTGCTTCTGGAATGGCGGTTTGTAACGCGTGCCTGCCTTTCGGTGCGATGATGCCAAACTCGGCCAACATTGCTCTTATTTGGTTAAGCAAGGCTGTTCGTTCATGAACCCAGTTATCACGAGCGCGATGTAGCAGCAGGATAGCTTGCTGCCCAGGTGATTTGATTTTGACGAAGCGCGTTGAGGGGCGGGTGACAGCTATGCAAATCGCTATAGCATCGTTGAGATCGTTCTTGGCACCCGTCCTGAAAGGCGCCACATATTTGGACGCCATGATTCTCGTTGTATGGCCTAACTTAGCTAACTCACGCGCCCAATAGTGTGAAGCACCACAGGCCTCCATTCCTACAATAGCTGGCGGAATATTGGCAAAGGTAGAAAGGACTTTTGAACGAGTTATTGTTTTATGGATCAGTACCTTGCCATGTTCATCTTCGCCGTGGATACTGAACGAATGTTTGGCTAAATCAATGCCATAAATTGATTGTGACATGGTGGCCTCCAAGGAGTGTAGTCAGACTTACCAAGTGTGGTAGAGCCTGATGAGGGGGCGTCCATGTCATTCGTTGGGTGAATTGACTACACGCGTTGAATGTTTGGATAGGCGTTGTGGTTTTCGTTGGTATAGTTGGTCATATAGCTACTTTACAAAGAAAAATTTTCCAGAGAAATGTTCGAGAATTTTGTGCAAACATTTGTAAATGATATAGGGGTTTAAGAATGTCAGAAGTAAACGACTATGCAGAAAAGGTTGTAAGAGAATTTATTAAAGACATAACCGATCATGTTTTTTGTAACATTCAATCTAATGAAGAATTGATGAGAGAATATCAATCACAAGTTCATAAAAACTCTTTACGCTCTGTTAATACTGCTATCGGTAAAAAAGTCAGTGAAGTATTGGAGTTAAATAATGAATCAGAATCGGAAAATCCAAAGAGTTGGTTAATCAAAGGTTTTACCCAACATAGCAAATAATCGTCACATTAGCCTAAAAAGAATTTAAGCGGTTTTTGGTCTTCTCCGTTTTAGTGCGCACGCATAACTCATCAGGTGATTGTTATGTTATGGCTGCATATAAACGGAGAAGAAAATTCCGCCAGATTCATTAGGGTTTAAGTTGAGCGTGACAAAATGATGAAGATGATCTGGTGGCGTTACTCGCCTTTCATCATTGCTAATTGCGGATAACTTTTATTTAAATTAAGGGAAAGTGACAAATATGGCAAAAAATGTAGCTTTACTAGTAGCAGAGTCCCCATGGTTTTCACCCAAAAGTAATATTGGACAAGCGAGTGGTTTACCTTTTTTTGAAGGGGTAAAAAAACTATTAAATACCAAAGTGGATCAACCACAGTTTAACATCTATAGCTGTAATTATTATGATAACAAATCACTAGAGTCCGCATTAGACCACTTGGTTAACACGAGCGAAAGTAGGCAGGTTCTTTACCTAGGCGGTCATGGAGACGGTAAAAATGTTGCAAATGCAACTTTAAAAACAGCATCTCAACTGATTCGAGATAGAGGTAAGAAAATTAAAGGGCTAATCCTTAGTTCTTGTTGGGGGGGATTGACTGATAAGATTGCAGATTCAACTCAGTATGGCTTCGATCCAAATAGCATGGCTGCAACATGGGTTAATGGGCCAAATTGGGTTATTTCATATCGCCATCCTGTCTCTTGGTTTGAATCAGCTATGATAGAGACATCTATTGTTAAAACTTTCTGTGATGCCTATAGGTATTATGATATTAACTCTAGAGATGCAATCTTAGATAGATTTGAATATGCACTAAGGCCTTTTTGTATTAAAGACCCTATGGCCTATTCTGATGAAGAGTTGTGTATCTCAGTTGAGGAAACAATTCGAGTATGGATTCGCCCTCAAGGAGCAGAGTATCCGAAGGAAGTGACTGAAGAGTTATTCTCAAGGTTGCAAGTTCTTCAAGGCTACGAGTGAAGTACCTAACACAGCAGTTAAGGTTAACTTTTTTAATCACTGTCTGGGTATGAGTTTTGCTCCGCTTTTTTAAAATAGCGGGGCATACTTGATTGCAGGTATTAGGCATCTCTTAAAAGGACTTAAGATGTACAAAATATATAATGTCAATGATTACCCAAAAGGTATCTTGGAGTGCGCAAAATACATCCACTCCAAGTGGGGCTCCCAAGACAACTACCGATATTTTGAAAATGCCATGCTTAACTCAAGCAAGGTAGAAGATGCCATCCCACAATTTTATGTGCTGGTTAATAACAATCAAATTGTCGGCTGCTTTGGCTTAATTATTAATGACTTTGTTAGTAGGCACGATATCTACCCGTGGTTTAGCTCCTTATTTATTGAGCCCGAGCACAGGGGGAAGCGCCTTTGTGGAACTATGTTTGAACATGCAAGTAATGTTGCTAAGTCTATCGGGTACACACATCTCTACCTGACAACGGATCATGATGGCCTATACGAGAAATTCGGTTGGACCCGCATAGAAGATGCTTACCAACCCTCGGGTGAAGTAACGAAAGTCTATCGCAAACCAGTATTACATGGATAACAGGAAGCTTGCGAGATCCCCAAAGCGTGGTGTGCGTTGTCATACTGCTGCTGGGTTTTATCTTCTCGGAGTAATAACACACGGTATCTATCAACAAGGAGGGTGTAGTGAAAATAACAGTGTTGGATGACTATCAGGATGTCGTCAAAACCTTGGATTGTTTCGAGCTCTTGGCTGGGCATGAGGTCACTGTGCTTAATGATACACTGACCGAGTCGGAGTTAGTGGCCAAACTCAAAGATACCGAGGCCCTTGTGTTAATTCGTGAGAGAACGGTCATTACGGAGTCGCTACTTTCTCAATTGCCACGGCTCAAGGTGATTAGCCAAACGGGCAAAGTCAGTAATCATATAGATGTCCACCTGTGTGAAAAATACGGCGTCAAAGTCTTGGAGGGGCGCGGCTCTCCGATAGCACCTTCGGAGCTGTGTTGGGCTTTGCTTATGGCGGCAAGTCGTCATATCCCAACTTATGCTTCTAACCTTCAAAATAACCAATGGCAAAACTCAGGAGTGTTAGGGCTCGGACGTACCCTCAAAGGCTTGAAACTAGGTATCTGGGGTTATGGCAAAATAGGGCAGCGAATTGCCCAATATGCCAAAGCTTTTGAAATGTCAGTTGTGGTTTGGGGCAGTGAGCAGTCTCGCAAGTTAGCCCAGGAACATGGCTTTGAATCAGCGGTTTCCAAGTACGATTTCTTTTCGAATTCAGATATTGTTTCACTTCACCTGCGTCTAAATGATGCCACGCGAGAGTGTGTGACTGCAGGTGACTTGAGGCTAATGAAGCCGGATTCTCTATTTCTCAATATCAGTCGTTCTGAACTTGTTGAGAAGTCTGCGCTCTACAATGAGCTTCTTGCTGTGCCAACCAAGCGAGCCGCGGTAGATGTGTTTGATAAAGAGCCTGCATTTGTCGGTGATGAACCGTTGCTTTCATTGCCCAATGTTACTGCAACACCGCACCTTGGTTATGTGGAACATAATAGCTATGAGCTGTACTTTAAAATAGCTTTCGAAAATCTGTTGGCTTTCGAGCAGGGGTCATGATGAACATGGCCCTCAAAGTAGGGCCATGTTGTAGTAGCTTTAATGGCTTGGCCTCTCTAGCACTTCGAAGGCTAACTCGGCGGCTTTTTCAATGTTGTGACACCCTGTTATTTTCCCCGAGCTGATCGGTCCTAACACATTTACATACAGGTCTAGCTGTTTGTTAAATGGCAGACTTAGATGTTCATATAAGGCTTGGCGAATTTGGGCATGCTGCTCAGGAGCGTGGGCGGCAAGGCGTTTTAAAGTGTCATGAATGAGTGTTGTTGTGTTCATCAGTATCATTATCGTGATTGGGGGTAGGATGATTATATAACTGATAGAATTCATAGTGCTGTGACATATGTCATACAATACCACAATTAAGTTTTGTTGATTTTGTATGTTATTCGCTCTCAATTCTGTGCAGGAGCGTTTTCAAAAAAATCTATAACTCCCGGTCCTAAGTTGCTGGATGTTCAATTCAGCTTTAAGGCTATGTTTTCATTTGAGTAAATGGAAATGGGCTCGCTAAAGGTGCTAATAACTATTAACATACGTGGATTGTGTTAATAGCTAGAAGTAGAAAAGTATGTCTTTGCCTCCTTGCCCAAACTGTCAGTCTGAGTATGTTTACCAAGATCAAAATCATCTGATTTGCCCTGAATGTGCTTATGAATGGAACCCTACCGAACTTGCCGAAGAAGAGGCTTTGTCAGTCAAAGATGCCAACGGCACACTGCTGGCTGAAGGCGATAAGGTCACAGTGGCGAAAGACCTTAAAGTGAAAGGAAGCTCATTGGTCATCAAGATTGGTAGCAAGGCCGTTGTTCGCCGCATTGTAGACGGAAAAGATCACCAACTTGATTGTAAGGTCGATGGGGCCGGTGAAATGATGATTACTGCTAAGTACGTCAAGAAAGCCTAAACGAACAAACACTGCATTGGCTGCCTTTGTGGTCAATGCATCCTTTCTAAATTAAAACTGGCTATCCTGTCTGCAACACTAAACACTCCCTATCAAAAACTCTTGCTTGGTATCGAGCCATCGAGGGTATTGAGTCATAGCTTTGGAATAAAGCGGGTTCTGGTAATGTGTATTAAGCCATCGCTCGAGATGAGGGTAAGGAGCGCCTAAATACCACTTTCTATCAACTCGCGAGAACTGACGGATAAACGGCAATACTGCGTAGTCAACCAAGCTTGGACGAGCACCCATCAAGAATGTTTGTTTGGCTAAATGATATTCAAGAGTAATGATAAATTGTTCACATTGTTGACGGTAGGTCAGGGCATTATCGTGATGATAACGAGCGGCAATCTTGTACTTATCTAATGAAGGGACGAAATCACTGTCGTTACGATTTATCAATGACATCATCTCGGTTTGATGAGAAAGAGGTTGATCACTTAACAGCAGATTTAGAGGGTCATTTTGCTGAAGTGCCCAAAGCATGATATCCAGGCTTTCATCGACCACTTCTGACGTATTTATCACCAATACAGGCACTGTTCCTTTTGGTGAGGCCTGGAGCAGCTCAACCGGTAAGTTGCGGGTAACTACATCACGTAGCTTTACAGGCTGTTGAGCCATTAATATTGCGAGCCTTGCCCTTATGCAATAAGGACACCTTCGCAGAGAGTAAAGTATTGGCAGTGACATGTATTTAGCCTTGTAAGTTTAAGGTTATCTTTCTGATTTTAGACCTGATTAGTTAAAAGTTTGATTGGCTTGACTTATTCTTTGCAATAAATGGATGTTATCTGTGATATTTCATGGTGATAATCAAGTTGAAATAATCAAATAGCCTATTCAATAGAATTGATTATATGCGTCAGCACTTCACGTTTATCATCGTGTAAAAACAGGTGCTGTACCAATATGAAAATCTTTATTGTTGATGATACTGAAACGGGGATTTCAGTGCCCTTGATACTTAACGCCATGTCTCATGAGCTTCGTATTAGCCTCTTTAATAAGTTAAATACTTATGTTGAGCATGGTGATATTTACTCTTGTAAGAATCTAAAAGTACTGAAACCCAAAATTTGGAAATACAAAGGTACGATATATAAGTTAAGAGTCGATGCAGGAAAAGAATCGGTAAGGGTACTTTTCGTAAAAAGCAAAGAAGGCGATATTGTTATCATTCACGCCTTTATGAAAACAACAAGGAAAACACCACAGAAAGAGGCCTATCGGGCTATAGCTGTAAACAATCTGCTCTATAAGTTAGATAAAAGGCCTTGGATGTTAAATGATAAGGGCCACATTGTTTGTTGAATAAAAAGCTACACTTAAGCTAACGTGATATTTTAATCGTACTTTTATGGAAAAGGAGTTTCCATATGACCTTCGAGATATGGATCTACTATGTACTTGCAGTGCTGGTTCTTACCGCGTCACCAGGGCCAAGCTCGTTACTGTGTATGACTAAGGGAGTCACGGCAGGCTGGAAAACTGGCGCATATACCGCATTGGGTAGTTTGACTGCTATCACTTCTATATTGACGTTATCCTTTACTGGGCTAGGGGTGATTATTGCCTCTTCTGAGGTGGTGTTTAATCTGATCAAGTGGTTAGGCGCGGGGTATTTGATCTTCCTTGGCATTAAGTCGTTTACATCTAAAAGCACTCATTTTGAAAGCCCATCACCAGCAGCTTTATGCTCGCACCATTTCGCCAGCCATTATATGAGCGGTTTTATAGTCGGAGCCAGCAACCCAAAAGCGATTATCTTTTTTACCGCGCTTTTTCCCCAGTTTATCAATCCGTCAGAAGCGCTGTTTTTCCAATATTTGGTGTTTGCTATCACATTTGCAGTGTTAGAGCTTACTTGGTTACTTTTTTATGCCTATCTAGGGGCCAAGTCTTCAAATTGGGTATTTGCTTCTGGGAGAGCAGAGATGTTCAATAAACTCACAGGTGGTGTGTTTATTGGGGCTGGCACATTGCTCTCGACAGTTAATCGCAACTAACCGCATAATGGGCAAGCTAACGCAACATAGTAAAAGAGGAGTCTTGCTTGACGTGTTTGGTGCCTAACACAATTCAAACTGAACGGTTGTTGCTGAGACAAATACAACAAAGTGATGAAAATGTTTTGCTGGATTACCTCTCTGATCCAGAGGCTGTGCAATACACCTACGGTAATCCACTTGATATGGCGGGGTGCCGCAAAGTGATCACGAGTATAGAGGAACACTGGCATCGCCGAGGATATGGTCCTTATGCTCTTGAACTGAAAAAGACTAATGAATTCCTTGGTCTGGTAGGGCTCTCTTTTCCCGAAAATTGGCCGTTGCCTGAATTAAAATGGGCATTAATTCGGCGCTATTGGGGGAAGGGATACGCAAAAGAAGCCGCTAAAGCCATTCAAATTGTGGGTAGCCAATATTTACCAGATCTAGACCTAATTAGTGTTGTTCATTCCCAAAACACGCCGTCGATAGGGTTAGCATCTTCACTAGGGGCTAGGTTTGAAAAAGCACTTTCTTTAAAAGAAGGAGAAGTGTGGCACGTTTATCGTCACACAAGGGTGGCATGATAATTCCTATCAATATGAGCTAGATTTAATAAGGATGGTCATGGAAAAGGATTTATTTGGAACGACTTTGCCAATCATTCAGTCTCCAATGGCTGGTGTGCAAGACAGTGAATTGGCCATCGCGGTCAGTGAAGCCGGTGGCTTGGGATCCTTGCCTTGCGGTATGCTGAGTATTGAAAAGATTATTAGTGAAATCGAGTCGATTAAATCTGTTACGGATAAGCCTTTCAACCTTAACTTTTTTTGCCATGAGATGCCGAAGTACAACCCAGCTCGCCAGGCTATGTGGCAGGAGACTCTCAAGCCTTACTTTACGAAGACGGGGACGCTGTGTGCAAGTCAGTCGAGTTCTGTGGGTCGATTGCCCTTCAATCATGATATAGCTGATGCGATAGAACCTTTTTCACCGCCAGTGATCAGCTTTCATTTTGGCCTTCCTAATAAAGACTTATTGGCTCGGATAAAGCGCTGGGGGACAAGGGTAATATCCACAGCCACTACAGTCGATGAAGCCATATGGCTGGAATCACAAGGTGTTGATGCGGTTATCGCGCAAGGCATTGAAGCCGGTGGGCATCGGGGGATGTTTCTATCAGAAGCGTTATCGAATCAGTTGGGCCTTTTTTCATTAGTACCCCAAATAGTGGCCAAAATAAATATACCGGTTATTGCAGCCGGGGGGATCGCTTCGAGTGAAGGGGTGAAGGCTGCTATGATGCTAGGTGCTGAATATGTTCAGGTAGGGACTGCGTACCTACTTTGTACCGAGGCGAAAACCTCACCTATCCATCGAATGGCACTTAAAGGTGAGCACTCAAACCTTACCGCTGTAACCAATATTTTTTCTGGTAGGCCAGCTAGAGGCATTGTGAACCTGGCAATGGCAGAACTAGGGTATCTTCGTGAAGATGCGCCTGAGTTTCCTTTTGCTTCTGTCGAGATGACCCAACTGCGAGCCTTGTATGAAAAGCAAGGCGTCGGAGACTTCTCACCGTTGTGGAGCGGACAAAATACTTCAGGGTGCAAGGAAGTATCAGCGAAGTATTTAACTCAGTTACTTGCCCAAAACTTTTAGCATGCATAAGGACATATACAGTCAGCAATTAACGCGTTTCTATTCGAAGCACCCAATATTAATTGGGGCGCAGTGATCTAATTTTAATTTGAATTAAGGTATTAAGGGAGTGTGATGCCTCAACCAAGACTGTTACAGGCCAGAGTTGTAGATATTGAATGCGGTGACAACGTCACTATTATTGAGCCGTCAAATGTGTACGGTTGCACCTTGGAAAGCGATGTCTTTATCGGGCCCTTTGTCGAGATTCAGAAGAATTCAATTATAGGTGAAAGGACAAAAGTGCAGTCTCACACCTTTATTTGCGAGTATGTCACGATTGGTGCTGATTGCTTTATTGGCCACGGCGTGATGTTCGCGAATGATTTGTTCAAAAGTGGGGAGCCGGACCCAGACCCTGAAAGTTGGGGGCGTATTGTTATCGAAGATAAGGTTACCATTGGCTCCAACGCGACTATTTTGCCTGTGAGAATTTGCTCAGGGGCAGTGATTGGGGCGGGTAGTGTCGTGACCAAGGATATTGTCGAAAAAGGCATTTATGCAGGGAACCCAGCAAGAAAATTAAGAGACTTAGCTTGATTGTACTCACTCCGGGCGCAGTCAAATCTTCATTTTGCTCATCAAGCAAGGAGCTAACATGACCAATACCTTTACCTGGTGCGATCTATCTACTTTTGACTTTGAAGAAGCTAAACATTTCTACACTGAGTGCCTAGGTTGGGATTACCAGGATATGGGCGAGGGTTATGCCTTGTGCGAAGGGAAAGGGAAAGGGAAAGCGACTGCGGGCTTGTACACCATGCCAGAAAATTTCCAGCGTTTGGGGATGCCGTCATTTTGGATGTCATATATCCAAGTCGGTGATATCTACAAAACCGTTGAATTGGCGAAGCAACATGGAGCTAAAGTTGAGGTTGAGCCACAACCTGCTGCTGGTGGTGGCATGATAGCTCTGATCCGTGACCCTTCAGGTGCGGGCTTCACCTGCTATGACGGTAGTGATCTGGGTGTTAGCCAAGCCGGAAAGCTTAGCCAGTCTGTCCAACATGGACAAAGGATTTGGCATGAGTTGCATATTTCCGATCTCTCGAAGGTAGAAGCCTTTTATCAGCATGTCTTTGATTGGGAGATAAGAGCAACCAATGAGGAAGGACGCTACAACGTGATTGTGTCGGGTGAGCCTATCGCAGGCATTCAGGTGACAAGCAATGATATCAAAGGGGATAAAGAATATTGGGGGGTATACTTTGCAGTCGACGATCTCGATGCTGAGTTAAAGCACATAGAGCAGAGCGGTGGCCAAATTGTTGCCGAGCAACCTTTGGGCGAGCGACGTGCAGTTTTGGCCTATGATTCGCAAGGTGCCGCTTTTTATCTGGTTGAGCAGAGTGAAGAAACAAGTAAAAGCCGCAAGCACGGTGTCGGGCCAAGTGGCCTGTTAGATAAAATATTGTCTTATAAGTTTAAATGGCGGGCACTGCTTGGGCTGGTTATCATCGCACTCGCTGTTGTTACGGAAATAAATTGGGTGTGGGGTGTGCTTTTCCTGCTTTGGGTGATACCGGACATTAAAAATGGGTCGACCCATTTTTTGGAACATGTAGAGCGCAACAGCAACCCTGTTGTCTATTGGTTGATTGTCACTACCTGGGTTGTGCTATCGGGCTATTACTTGTTGAATTAGGCTAGAGGCTAGAGGCTAGAGGCTAGAGGCTAGAGGCTAGAGGTTCTAGGAAAAGAGGCTGATAGGTATTCAGTACATATATACCTATTTAATGTTTATGGAGAAAGAGAATTAAAAACGGAAGAGATCAAACTAGAAACAGTAAGATTGGTGCGGAGGGAGGGACTTGAACCCTCACGTCCTTGCGGACACTAGCACCTGAAGCTAGCGCGTCTACCAATTCCGCCACCACCGCATGTCTTCTTACTCATCAGCAACTAAGTGTTTTGGAGCGAACAACGGGAATCGAACCCGTGTCATCAGCTTGGGAAGCTGAGGTAATACCATTATACGATGCTCGCATCACTAAGTGACTGATTACAAAGAAACTATAAGCCTAGACTGTTCTTCTCGCAATCCTAAAAGATAGAAATTGCTACGCCTATCACGCTTTAATAAAGACGGTTGTTGAGGTTGATTGATTATTAAACAAATAACAGATTGGCCGGCTAATTGACTGCTACTCGTTAACACTTTCTATGTACGCGAAGATGTCATTGATGTCTTCTTTCGTTAGGGTATGACCAAAAGCTGGCATCTTTCCTTCCTGACCATTATCTCCCTCGAGAACAGACTGGATAAGCTCTATTTTTAGGCCAAACGGATTCTTTAGTTCGTCAAAAATATTATCGGGCTTTACTTCCAAAGCGATAGCAACGGTTCCGTCACCATGACCTTTATCGCCATGACAGAAAACACAATTTGCAAGGTACTGAGACTGACCATTCTCAATATCCACTGCTGTATAAGGGTAATTCGCCACAATGGTATAAACCATACTGCTAGCCAGTAAGATGATTGCAGTGATGATAAGGTTTACTCGGCTACGTTTCATTTGTCTGCCTGCGTATTAAGTGGGTGAGGTATTGCTCTTGTATATGTTTTTAGCGTAAACAGTGTGAAAAAAGTGTCGTTGGTATAATGGAGCAGAAGGAGAACCCCGCTAACATATTTACCAACTTGCACTAAGTTTATTTGGATAGGGCATTTCATTTCTATGCGGAGGAGTTGTTATGGTGCGCCGTCATTCAACATCATTGGTTAGCGCTTTGCTGGTTTTGTTTAGTGGTATGTTATTGCTTGGTTGTAATGATTCTGCTGAACCCATGGTTGGTGCAGATGAGGATGAGCACGGGTGTAAACATTCTGCAGGATACAGTTGGTGTGCGAAAACGGAACAATGTGAACGGCCTTGGGAGTTATCCGAACAACAAGGGTTTGATAACACCGAAGAGGCATTTCAAAGCTTTTGCTCTGACGTAAAAGAGAATGAATCAAACTGAGTTTAACTATCAACTGACTTCGTGAGTAGCTGGTAGCGAAGTATTGATTGTTATTGACGCCCTGCCTTTGCAGGGCGTTTTCGTATGTTGAAAATAGAATAATTTTGGAAGCAAAACTGGGCTAACGGAAACAACAATTAGGTCTCACCAGTCATTTTGGTCTAATCGTTTATTTAGTTGTGCAAAAAATTGAACATTACCTTTTAGGTATGGCTGTTTTGTAAATTCAATCGTTGTATTTGCACTCGGATAGTTTGATATTGCTCGGCATTTCTGAAAAGAATAATTACATTTAGTAATACTTTGTGATTTTATTGATTGAATTGTTAATTGTTCTCGATTTTTACGTGCACGACACAGGGAGTTAAAAATGAGTCATTCAGAGTCAGATCTGAAAAACCTTAATCGCCGACAGTTTTTGAAAACCACGACAGGGCTAGCTGTTGCAGGGGTAGGCGGTGCGGTATTTAGTAGCCAGGCTTCAGCTTCAGAAGAGTTAGTTGATTGGCAATCACTAAATCTAACAAGTAGCGATGAAGAATTTTGGCGTGAAGTTAGGCAGCAGTTCATTCTCGATAAACATTCAACCTACATGAATATCGGTACAACAGGCTCTATGCCAAAGCCTGTGTTGCAAGCTTTCCATGAGAACAATAAAACTGTCGCGAAGTATCCATGGGATATGGATGGGAAGTTCGGTGGTTGGCCGTATGTTTCAGAGATGGTTGAATCAGTCGCTGCAGGTTTTGATGCGGAACCACATGAGATCATCTTGAGCCGCAATACAACCGATGGGATGTGCTCGATTATCAATGGTCTCCACTTTGAGCCAGGCGATGTCATTTTAACTACTCACCATGAGCATGTTGCCGCATCGTCACCATTGAATGTCGTTAAACAGCGTTTTGGTGTAGAGGTTGTTGAGGTAGAGCTACCAATTTATACCGGTACTGAAAGTGTCAGCGAACAAGACTACGTAAAAGCGTTTAGAAGAGCGCTCAATGCCTACAGCAATGTGAAGTTGATTGTCTTCTCGCACATTACCTATAAGACGGGAACACGCCTACCGGCGAAGAAAATTTGTAAACTCGCGAAAAGATATGCGGTACCTACCTTGGTCGATGGAGCGCATACCATTGGTATGATGGACTTGGACTTCCATGATATCGATTGTGATTTCTATGCCGGTTCGGGCCATAAATGGCAGTGCGGCCCGGGAGCGACTGGGATCTTGTATGTACGTGACAACGCTTCCCGTTTAGATGAGTATTGGCCCGAGTGTGAGAACCCGCTTTGGTATATCAACTCCTCGTTATCACATGCTGACTATCTGGGTACCCAACTGCAGATGCAGTATGTAGGTAACGACCATTATCCGGCTAAGCAGGCGTTGGTTGACAGCTGTAAGATGTGGGATGAAATCGGTCGTGACCGTATCGAGTCCCGTGTGTTGTCTCTCAGTAAACTTTGCAAGAACCTACTGAGTAAAGCGTTACCTCAAGCGCTTATATTCTCACCCGATGTAGAAGGGCTCGACAGCGGCTTGACCACATTCAATCCGTTTCCATTCAATGTCAGTGATGGTGAGTTGCTTACCGAATTTAGAGATAGGTTGCGAGAAGAGTACGGCTACATCATTCGTACCACAGATTTCAAACTATACAAAGATGACGCTGCATCAACGTATGCATTGCGTATTTCTACCCACCTTTTCCACAATGAAAAAGATGTAAAAGGACTAGTAAAGGCGATAGAGCACCTTTACGCACAAATGGCTTAATCAAATCAACGCCCGGCTTTCGCTGGGCGTATTTCGCATTTCATGGATGAGAGGCTGAATAGATGCAAAAAGCAAAACTGACGCATGCATTGGCAGCGGCTGTATTAATGGGAACAGGATTACTGATCAGTACAACCGTGAATGCTGATGATCTCGCTGAAATCAAAGAGCGGGGGATTTTACGACATATTGGCGTTCCTTACGCAAACTTTGTCTCTTATATCAAAACAGATGACTTTGAATCTCTCAGCGGATTGGATGTTGAACTAGTTAAAGGGTTTGCCTCGTCAATAGGGGTTAAATACGAGTATGTGCCTGCCGAGTGGAACAATGTTGTCGGTAAATTGACGGGCCAAAATACCTTCTATGTAAATAATGACTTTGTATGGGGAGAACAAATTCAGGTTGAGGGCGATATCATTGCTAATGGTGCGACAGTACTCGATTGGCGTGAGGAGATCGTAGATTTTTCCGCTGACTATTTTCCCTCTGCTGTTTGGTTGATTGCACGTGCCGATTCTCCTTTGCAGCCAATAAAGCCAACAGGGGATGTAGATAAAGATATTAATATCGTAAAAAGCTTAATTAAAAATAAAGACGTTCTGGCGATGGAGCATTCCTGCCTCGATCCTAATTTGTATAACCTGTATGATACAGGCGCAAATATCATCCTACCTGAGCCTGGCCGTAAACTGAATGAAATGGTTCCAGCCATTTTAAATAACGATGCAGAAACTACGTTATTGGATGTGGCAGATACATTAATTGCTTTAGAAAAGTGGCCAGGAGAGATCAAAGTTATTGGACCGGTCTCACAAGATCAACGTATGGCTGCAGCTTTTAGGAAAACTAGTCCCGATTTACGTCATGCATTTAATCAATATTTAACTAAGATTAGAAATGATGGGACATATCAGAAGCTTATAGAAAAGCATTATCCGTCAGTTTTTTATTTTTATGGCGACTACTTTACTAAGAGCAATGAAACTGATTTATGAAGAAATGGATTGAAAAACTGTCAAGCACTAACCTTATCATTCTCGCTGCAGTACTTCTTGCGGCATACTTGATATTGATTTTGGCAGTGACCAACCTAGGCCAAACAAGGTTGAAAGAGTCCCAGCACCGTGAGTTAACACTTAAAGTACAAAGCTATGCCAGTATGCTCGAGTACTTCTTTAGTGTGTCGAGTGAAGAAGTTTCTGATTTTACCACAAGCAGTGCAATGACTACCTTCTTCGCCAACTTAGCATCGGGGATGTCGATGGAGTATGGGCTTGGGGCGAGTTTAATGACACTTGATCATGAACTGAATCAACTGGTTAAGAACAAGTTAATTTATGACATTCCTGTATATAAACGTTTTATATTGGCAAGTTATGATGGAACTGTAATCGTTGATACCGCGGATAAAATCAGTTTGCACGTTGATGTAACGCGATTCAAAAAAACCTCCGATGAGACCCATGTTTTACATACCCGGCATGACCTTGAGCAACCCCATAGTGAAATATTCAAAACGGTCTACTACTCTGGGCGTCCTGTGGCTTATTTGATTGCTGATATCAACACAACGGTCATTATTGAACAGTTAACGGCTCAAGAGTATGAAGGGAGTAGAAGTAAAATGCTGCTCTCAACGGGCGCAGATGATATTTTAGTTTGGAACTCAATAAATGGAGACCCTTTCAGAAACTCTAACATTATTTTTTATGAATTTCCGATTGAAAACACGCCTTACCAACTAAAAGGGTGGTTTTCTCCAATCAATGAAAAAGATATTTTCACATCCGGTTGGTTTGTCGTTGGTATTTCGCTTTTGGCTGTGCCTGTGATCATTGGTTTGTTTTATACCTTCAATATTAATAGTGCCAACATTATATTAAAAACGAAATTTGAAGAGTCACACAAACAGCAAAGGGTGCTTGCTGTTCAGAATGAAAGACTGGTTGATGAGATTGAGCGAAGAAAACTGTCTGAGCGAAAATTAGCTTATCAAGCTTCTCATGATGCTTTAACCGGCTTACCTAACCGGAAATTCGGCAATGAACAATTAGAGCTCATTCTAGCCAATGCGGTTGCAACCAATACTAAGGTGCTAGTAATGTTTATTGATCTGGATAATTTTAAGCAGATCAATGATACGCTCGGTCACTTGGCAGGCGATTATATTCTTACCGAAAGCAGCCAGCGTCTGCTTTCGGTGCTCGGGGGAGTAAGTGTATTAGCTCGCTTAGGGGGGGATGAGTTTTTGCTAATTATTCCTGATCTCAGCGATGAGCAATTTGCTCAGTCACTATCATCATCAATTTTATCTTTATTTGAGCGCCCGTTTATTTGGAATAATCAAGAGTTTTTTATTACCACCAGTATTGGTATGTCTGTTTACCCTCAGGATGGTGATAATTCCCATCAGCTCTTGGCTGCAGCGGATACAGCGATGTATAGGGTTAAGCAAGATGGTCGAAATGCGTATCGGTTTTATGAAGACAGTATGTTGACGGATATACAGCGTTCAATGGATTTAGATGGACGTCTGCGTCAGGCTATTAGTAATAGTGATATCGAACTGTATTATCAACCTATCTTAGATCTGAAAACGAACCAGATTGTAGGAGCTGAAGCCTTAATGCGCTGGAATGATGAGAAGTTAGGTTTTATCTCTCCTGAAGAATTTATCCCACTAGCCGAAAAGAATGGTTTAATCCATAAGTTGGGCGAGATCGCCATTAATCAAGCATGTCATCAAGCTGCTCGTTGGCAACCTATTATTCCTATCAAGATCTCTATTAACTTTTCGAGTGTGCAATTTAGGTACTGCGAGAAGCTATTCGACCAAATTCAACAAGGTTTACATTCATCCGGTTTACCAGCGAATAGGCTAGATATTGAAGTGACGGAAAGTTTGCTGTTTAACCATACTCAAGATGTCATTACTCTGCTTAATAACCTAAGAAAGCAGGGAGTAGAGTTGACGATTGATGACTTTGGTACAGGGTATTCAGCACTGAGCTATCTGCAAAAGTTTCCTTTCGATAAGTTGAAAATTGACCGGTCATTTTTGATAGATATCGATCAAAATGAACCTAACCGAGAGCTAGTCGGTGCCATTATTGCGATGGCTAAAGCACTAAACATTAATGTTGTTGCCGAGGGTGTAGAGACCCGCTGGCATACAGATTTCCTCTTGGCAAAAGAGTGTGATTACGGGCAGGGGTATTACTTCAGTAAGCCACTTCCAGCTGAATTATTCGAACGGCTTTTGTCTAAAAATCGAGTACCGCAATCTGTTGCCTGAAAGTGAAAAGCAACGGTATAAACGAAATAAACGCAGAGAAATTGCGATTTACTCTGCGTTTAATTTTCTCGAGGGTATTAACCAGAAATTACAGCGCTTGCAACGGGAAGTGTTCGGCCGGCTCAACAATCTCATTTTGTGCAGCGATGGTTTGTAGCTCCCATTCACCACGGTCTGACGTTTCTTTCAGGACGGCATAGCATGCATCATTACAATGGCTGAAAGCGTCTTTGGCGCTACCTTTAGCTAGGTACTGACCGGTAAACAGGGCTGAAATAAGATCGCCAACCCCCACTGGTTGCTTGTCGAACTCAAGGTGAGGGCGTTGCGCTAGCCAGCAGCCTTCCTGAGTTGCCAACATCATGGAGAATTTTTCACTTGAAACGCTGTGCAAGTGTTTAACGAGCACCATTTTCGGGCCTTTGTCCAATGCAAGCTGGCAAGCTTTTACCGCATCTTCAAGGGAGTTGATTTCCATGCCTGCAAACTGGCTGAGCTCAAACTGGTTTGGCACAATAATATCTGCCATCGGCATCAGAGTATTTATCAGGTGCTCGGCAATACCCGGCGCGACAATACAGCCTTTATCTGGCGCTCCCATGACTGGATCGCAGACATACAAAGCTTGCGGATTGGCGGCTTTTACTTTCTGAACGGTGTCTTGAATAGCTAGGCATTGTTCCGCACTGCCTTGGTAACCGCTAAGTACAGCTTCACAGTTGTCTAATTGACCAATCGCTTCCATACCGGATACCAGACTGGTGATATCTTCTGCAGCGAAAGCGCGCCCCGTCCAACCTTCTTTATATTGGGTATGATTTGAGAACTGAACAGTATGAATTGGCCAAACTTCAAAGCCCATGCGTTGAAGTGGAAAAACGGCTGAGCTATTTCCTGCATGCCCATAAACGACATGTGACTGAACAGAAAGAATACCTTTCATTATTTTTATCCTGTTGGGTATGTGTACGACACCGATAATAATGTGACAGGCTACTGATCACAATGTATTAATAAGTAGTTGTTACATTGCAGCTCTGAAAGTACTGAAAGCGTAAAAGGTCGTGTTTCGGCTTGCCAGATAATGTATTGCATGCCAAGTTGGTTTTATCGGTAGCGTGGATGGGCTGGTGGATACTAAAGGGTAGGAGGTTACATGGATGTTCAGGAAATAGTGACAACCGAAGGGGTTGAGCAGGGGCTGATTGAGTTATTGGTTGAATGCGTGAACGATGGCGCATCGGTTGGTTTTTTACCACCTTTAAAAAAAGTCGAAGCCATTTCTTATTGGCACCATGTCGAGGATGAACTCATCAAAGGCGAACGGCGACTGTTCGTCGCAATGGAAGGCGATAAAGTCGTAGGTGTAGTGCAGTTGGCGCTATGCCAGAAAGCCAATGGTATTCACCGTGCTGAAATTGAAAAATTAATGGTCTTGCCGCAACAAAGGGGCAAAGGATGGGGGCGCGCTTTGATGGCGACGGCGGAAAAGGCTGCTGTAAAGCTTGGCAGGAGCCTGTTGGTGTTGGACACCCGTAAAGGTGATGTCGCTTCTAGGCTATATTCCGCGATGGGTTTTCAGTTTGCCGGTGAAATCCCTGAATTTGCGATTAGCTCAACGGGGGCTTTAGACGCAACCTTGTTATTTTATAAGCAATTAAAATAATCCTATTCATTTCTTTTAAATGGCTAGCTGGTGCTAGCCATTTTTTATTTCCCTTCCAGAAAAACGGCAATGACTTATTCTTTTGGCTGTTTTGCTTAATTAATGAGCAGAGGGTGCCCGTTGTTAATATTTTTATCAT